>DUCC01000016.1:0-90491 GCA_012959995.1 Acidimicrobiia bacterium | reverse complement strand
GGAAGAAGAAGTTCCAGCAGAGGAAGAAGAAGTTCCAGCAGAGGAAGAAGCTCCAGCAGAGGGGCCCGTTGGTGGCCTTCCCGGCCTCGGAGACTTGCTCTTACCTCCACCGTTTGAACCACTCTTGGAGTTGCCACCCTTTAACATTCCAGGCTTCCAGGACTGCGGACCGCTTCTTTTGATGCCCGAAGAAGTAACCCTGGTCGGCGACACCGTTGAAATTGATATCGACGGCGACGGGGTTACCGAATGGGCTGGGGTTTACTCAGACAACAACGTTGCTGCGCACTACCTGGCGGTAGGAAACTACTGGATAACCCTCGACGGGTATGGGCAAGCACTCTTCGCCACCGACTTCAACTTCGACGGCCAAGAAGAACTCTGGGTAAAGAAGCTCAGCTTTCTTAACAGCAACTACGACATCGTGGTCATGGGTAACTGCAACATAGAAAAAGCCCCCAAGTTGGACGGCGGCTCATTCCACACCGGCTTCACCTTCACCTTTGGCTACGACTCAGTGGCTTGTGAAGTAAGCGGAGGCATCCCGGTCATCGTCCAGTTCGAAGAGGTAGACAACTTCTTCGCTCCCAACACTTTCGAACGGACCATGTACCAACTCACCGGTGCTGGATTTGAACAGATCGGCATCACCACAGAGATTGGCAGCATGCCTTCGTTCACCTACAGCCCATTTGAGCGGGCAGTTGACGAAGATGTCGACTGCTTGCAAGTGTCCGCCCTGGTCATTTTCTAAATCCTTGGAGGGACCTCAACGGGCCGGGCATCAAACCAGATGCCCGGCCCAACTCGCTCTCCATGGGGGCAAAACATGTGCGCCGACGACTACCGTTCAACAAAATGGTTAACGATCAACAAATCGTGGCCGGCTTGTTGGCCGGAGATTCGTCGGCGCTCGCTGGTTTCTACGATCAGTACGCCGACCGGCTCCACGACTTTGCTCGCACTCGCCTTAACGACACTGATGAAGCGGCAGATGTGGTGCACGACACCGTTTTGTTGGTCCACCAACGCATCGGCCAACTCCGCGATCCTGACCGTTTCCGAGCCTGGGTTTACGCCATTGCGCGAAGTCAAATACAAAACCGTTACCGAGCCCGCAACCGACTGGTGCTCGACCCTGAAGCGGGCCTTGACGTTGAATCGGATGCTGCGATGAGTGGCCAACTCGAAAGCAACGACCTGCAGGCTTTACTGCACGAAGCAGCGGCCGGCCTAACCGACCGAGAACAAGAGGTGCTTGACCTCCACGCTCGCCACGGCCTCGAAGGAGAGGTATTAGCTGCTGCTCTGGGTGTATCAACCGCCAACGCCCACAAGTTGGTGCAACGGGTACGCCAAAGGGTAAGCCGCTCCATGGGGGCCCTGCTGGTGGCTCGCCACGGCCGCAAAGACTGTGCAGATCTACAAAAAATCCTTGCCCCATGGGACGGCACGTTCAGCCCGGTCTGGCGTAAACGGGTAGCCCGACACACCGACAAATGCGCTACCTGCAAGCGTCGCCGAGCGGCCATGATGGCTCCCGGCGGCATGGCCGCCGCCTTGCCTTTTGTGGCGGCACCGGTGGCCTTGCGGCAACGAGTGTTCGAGTCGGCGGCCCGCGGCGTACCCGTGGCCAACCCCCCAAGCGGGGGGTTTGCCGCTACCGGCCAATGGGTAACTCCAGTCACTGCAACTACTGGTTTCGGCCTTGGAGCGATCTTCGCTGTGGTGGTGGCCACTTTGGCTGTCGTGGTGGGGTCAGTGCTGTTGTCGGACCCTCGCTCGGCCCCCGCCCCGGTGTTGCTGGTGGCTCCGGACACCACCAGCACGACAAGCGTGCCTACCACTACCGTGCCACCTACCACCACGGTTGTGCCGGTTACCACTACCACCGTCATCCCTTTAGCCACCACCACCTCCGTTGCACCAACAACTACTTTGACGCCTACCACCACCGTGTCGCCAACTACCACCACCTCAACTACCACCACTACGACGACCACCACCACGGTGGCTCCAGATGCCATTGGTCCAACTATTGGTGCTTTGTCGTGGTCTGAACCTGAGATCTACGAAAGCGGCCCTTACTGCTCTTCGTGGCCACAACGGTCAATGTTTATCGCTGAGGTTTCTGACGCTTCAGGGGTGGCTTCGGTAAAGATTTCCTGGGAAACCGGAGGAGACCTTGTCGCTGCTGGTGGATCGCTGGAATTGGCGGAGTTGACTGGCGCCGGACAATGGAGCGGCCAAATGGGCCCCTTCGTTGAGTATTCGATAGTCACCGCAATGGCTTACAGGATGCCGGTAACCGTCACCGCTACCGACGGGGAAGGCAACACCTCAACTGCAGAAACTCACCTCACGGTCAACTCTGCGTACAACTGTGTGCCCTAAGATCACCGCATGCTTGAACTAAAGACTTTGGAGCGAACCGCTTCCCTTGATGAAGTATTTGCCCATATGGATAACGACGGTGGGGTCATTGTCAAAAACCTCATCCCCGAAGAGGCCCGCCAGCAAATCATGGAAGACTTAGCGGCGGGTTTTTCTGATACCAAACCGGGCACCAAAAGCGAACTGGAACTTTGGGAAGTTTTTCACGGCGCCAACACGGTGCGCTTTTGTGGCTTGTCGGCCCGTAGTCGTGCTTTTGTAGAACACGCTTTGTTGAACCCGGTGCTTAATGCGGTGGCCGACCACTATTTGTTAGAAAACGGTGCGGATTACTGGTTGAACACCGGCCAAGTTATGGCGGTAGGCCCCGGGGAGAAAGCCCAGTATCTGCACCGGGATGAAGCCAACTGGCCCGAAGCGGTGCAACAGGGAAAAGAAATAACCGTGAGTTGCATGTTTGCTTTGTCGGATTTTACGAAAGAAAACGGCGCCACGGTGGTGGTGCCAGGGACTCAAGGTTTGCCGCCTGAGGTGATTCGGGGCTGGGAAGCCACCGAAGAAGAAGTGGCTTACGCTGCTATGCCCGCTGGTAGCGGAATGTTGTATTCGGGGCGAGTTATTCACGGCGCAGGAGCCAACGAAACCGAAGGTTGGCGCTACGGTATGCACGTAAGTTTTGTGGTGGGTTGGTTGCGGCCTGAAGAAGCAAGCCCGTTGGTGGTTACGCAAGAGCGAGCCGCCACTTTGCCGCCTCGTGCTCGACAGTTGTTGGGGTGGGGTTCGTACCATTCCAAAGAAGGCGGCCGCACATGGCTGGTCGACTTCGAAGACGCCGACCGCCTCTTCACCTAACCTCAACCTCGTAATCCGGGTTAACCCAGCACCTTAAACACCGAACCTGGGGTCTGATCCCAGGTTCGTTTTGGGCATGTTTGTAGGTGGTTATTCGGGGGAGGCGTAGTCGGTGGGGGTGGCTTCGGGGCTGTCTGGGGCTTGGTTGGTGGCCCAGCGCAAATCTTCAAGAAACTCCTCGACGACCGCTTGGTTTCCGGCGCTTACCGTGAGATGTAGCGAATCAGGTGGGCCCTGACTATCGATGTGCCACCCACGATCACCAAGCAGCGCACCCACCGAAAGAACGTTCAACCCATCACCCGTTATTGCGAGAAGATGATGGGTGGAGTTACCCAGCAAAGCGATGCCTTCAATGGCATGCACCGCCTCGCGAATCTGATCGGCGGTTTCCAGCGTGGAACGCACCAGTCGCCGGTAGCCCTCCTCGCCTAGAAAAGACATCACCGCCCATGCCGCAGCCATCGGAAGACCCGACCGAGTGCCCTGCAAGTTGGGAGTCCCGTAGCGGCCACCCAACCAGTCATCAAACATAAAAACCTGGTAACGCCGGAGCTCTTTGTTGGCGTGCAGCAAAATGGACACCCCTTTTGGGGCGTAACCCAATTTGTGAATATCCGCTGAAATCGAGGTCACCCCCGGCACCCGAAAATCCCAAAGAGGTGACGGCCAGCCTTCCTTCTCGGCGAAAGGCAACACAAAGCCACCCATACAAGCATCAACATGGCAGTTGGCGTCAACGGTGGCCGCCAAAGCTGCTATCTCAGCCACCGGGTCAACCACCCCTTGCGGGTATTGCGGAGCCGAAGCCACTACCAAAGCAGTGTTCGGCCCAACATGAGCAGCCATGGCCACGGGGTCGGCAGTCCAGTCAGCAGCAACCGGGGTGTTGCGAACTTTCAACCCAAAAAGGTGGGCAGCCTTATGAAAAGCAGCATGAGCGCTCTCGGCCAAAACGATTTCAGGTTCAGTAATACCTCGCTCAATCCGGGCACGTTCCCGAGCCGCTTTGACAGCCATCAAAATGCTTTCGGTACCCCCACTGGTTACGAAACCTGCGGCCTCAGGGCCGTTGAGCATGCTGGCTGTCCACTGACAGAGATCAGCTTGCAGCCCGGCCAGCGAAGGAAAGGCCGCCGGGTTCAGCGCATTGTCGTGCAAAAATAATCGAGCAGCTTGATCGGCGACTTCTCTTACCTCAGGGCCTCCATCGAAAACCAACCCGAAGGTGCGGCCTTGTTGCCACTGCACATCGTTGCGTTTGCTGGCTTCCAAAGCAGTCAGAACTTGTTCAGCGGGTAGGCCATGAAGAGGTATGCGAGGTTCGGTCATGGCCGAAGCCTAGGTTCAAGATCATGCATGGGAAAAATCGGCTCACTATTTGGATGGCCTTGATGGTGCTTGCCGTGTCTTGTGGGTCAACGCCGGTGGTGCTTCCGGCCAGCACTACTTCTCCTGAAACCACGACCACTACGACTACCACCACGACCACCACGTCAACCACCACGACCTCTACCACCACCACCACCACGACGACTACCACTACCACCTTGCCGCCGCCCCGCGAAGCCACCTTGCTCTTTACCGGCGACATTATTCCCCACTCTCCGGTAGTGCGGGCGGCCGCAATTGCTGCCGAAGGCACCGACCGGGCCCACGACTTTCGTCCGCTTTTTGCTGAGGTAACCGAGCGCATTGCCGCCGCAGATCTCGCCATCTGTCACCTCGAGACGCCGCTGACTAAAGACCTCAACGACCTGTCGGGTTACCCCCGTTTCAACGCACCGGTTTCGCTGGCCGATGACCTGGTGGACATCGGCTACGACGCTTGTTCCACAGCATCAAACCATGTGCTGGACCAATGGCTAAGCGGGGCAGAAACCACCGCCCAAGCCTTCATAGATGCCGGTCTTGGCCAAACCGGTATCTCGGTAACCGAACGAGACGCCTACTCGCCGGTCACCTATGACGCCAACGGTATTTCCGTGGGTCACGTTTCGGCATCCTTTGGGTTTAATGGCATGCCGGTACCGGCAGACACTCCGTGGTTGGTGCTGGATCTCGAGGTCGACGCATTGCTGGCCGCCGCCCGTCGAACCCGGGCCGTTGGTGCAGAGTTTGTGGTGCTTAGTTTGCATTGGGGCATCGAGTACCGCACCGCACCGACTGAAACCCAACGCCAGTTGGCCGAGACATTACTGAGCGACCCTGATGTTGACTTGATCATTGGCCACCACGCTCATGTGGTGCAGTCGGTAGGCATGGTCGGCGACGAGTACGTGGTGTACGGCTTAGGAAATTTCTTATCTAACCAGTCGGCCTCGTGCTGCGCCGTGGGTACCCAAGACGGGGTCATGGTTGTTGTGAATTTGTTAGAAACCGCAGACGGAGTTAGGGCACAAGAAGTGGCGGTGACCCCCACGCGGGTTGCTCGCAGCGATGGGTACCGCATCCGAGAAGTGGGGGCCTCGCTTAGCGAAAACCCTGACTCAACAGAATTGCAAAACTCGTGGGCCCGCACGATGGAACGGCTCAACGCAGAAGACCTTGGCTGGGGAGCTCCGGTGGCAACTTGTGGCGCCTTGACCTGTTAGTTAGCAGATGTGTGCGGTGCCACTAACCCATTCGCTGGTGCGGCCTTCGTCGTCGATATAGCGAACCCCGACCGTGTAGAGATGCCCGCAGGCCAAGTTATGAAAGCCGTGGGTTAGTTGTGGAGGGGTTTGCACTGCGGTGATTACCCAGGGGCCTCCGTCGTCTTGGATCCCTACTTCGTACCCGCCGGGAGGAAGCGGTGTGGGGGGAGCCCAAGCGATCCAGATGGCTTGACCTCCTGGGTCTATGCTGAAATTGTTGGGTGTTGGCACTGGCGGCAACGTGGTTGTGGTGGTGGTCGTAGTGGTTGTGGTGGTGGTTTCTGGTGGCGCTTCGGTGGTGGGGGGCACAGTGGGTTCTGGCACCACAGTGGTTTCGGTGGCGGGAGGAACGGTCGTTTCGGTAGGCACCACGGTGGTGGTTGGGGGAGTCATCACGGTTGTTGTCGGGGCTACAGAGGTCGTCGGGGCAGGGACAACCTGGGTGATGATCTCTTGACCGCCGCCGTTTGATTTCAGCGTCGAGGAACTATCCAATATGGCTTGGTTCTCGCTGCCTTGGGTTACCGTCACCCCGGCCAAGATGAGCCCGCCGACGACCACCACAGAAAGCCCAAAGCGGCGTACGTTGCGAAAGCGGCTGGCCATGTTGTTTGTGTCGTGAGTTGAAGATGCCTCACCGGGCGTGTCTGCGTTGTTGGTTTGCTCAACGGCATACCAGTCTTCCAACGGCTCGGGAAAACCATCTTCGCCCCAGTTGTATTCGCTGGCGTGGGCGGTTTCGACCCAGGAACCAGCAGATTCCAAAATGGCTTGGCGTAGACCCAAGGGGGCAGCTAACACGGGGGCAACTCCGTAGAGAGCCAAGGGAGAAACCAGCTTGCGGCGTCGCTGATCGCAGTCGTCGCATTGGGTGAGGTGGCGACTGACTCGTTTGCGTACCGGAATAGAGAAGGTGCCGTCCCAGTCGCTTAACAGGCGTTCAAGGTCGTCGCACATGTTGCGGGCTTGGCGGGCCACCAACAAAGCACCTAAAGATTTTTCTACCCGCTCGCGCATGCGTTTGACCAGTACGTAACTGTGGTCAACGGAAACCCCTACGGCATCGGCCAGTTCGGCGCCTTCGAGGCCGGACCGTACGTTGAGTTCAAGCAGTAAACGGTCACGTTCGTCGAGACCAACGGCGGCTTCCCACACTAAGCCTTGCAACTCGGCGGTTTCTAAAGTGGCTTCCACGGCGTCAGCGTCGGTAGCGGTTTCTAGTATCGCTTCGTCGTCTACCGGCCGAGTGCGTGAGGTGTCCCTGAAGCCTTTCATGACTTCGTTCCGGGCGATAGCAAAGAGCCAAGATTTGAGGCGGGTGGGGTCGCGGAGTTGGCCGATGCGTTCAAAGGCCAGCAAAAAGGTTTGTTGGGTGGCGTCGGCTGCTTGGTCAGCGTTGCGGCAAACCCCGTGACAGAAGTTGTGTAGGTGGTCGCCGTAGCGGTCGTAAATACCGGCCAGGGCTTGTGCATCGCCGCCGGCCAGGGCGACGGCCAGTTCGGCGTCAGTGGACATAGGCCCAAATGATGGCACATGACCGGTCACCAAAGCGAAGAGGCCACCCAAGTGGCAAGCAAATGAAGCAAAAACATGAGTGGTCTCCTTTGGTTGGGCCCAACCTGGTGGCTGGTGCTGTTAAGGAGATGACCTGCGGACGGTTTTCTAACACTCTCGCAAAATCTTTATCGAGCAGCGTCTAGTACTTGGCTGGGGGTCGCCCAGCGAGCGGTGCCGTTGTCCACTAGGTGGCTTACTGAAGAAACAAGTGCAGTGGTAAAACCCTCTGGAGGGGCAGTTCCGATGCTCCAACTTGTTGAAAAAACACAGCACGGGTCACCGATTGCCGATTCAAGAGTGGCGTACTCCTCGGCGAGGCGAGCAAACTCTGTGATGTCGTCAGCGTCGGCTTGGCATTGGCCGCTTTCGGTGAGTTCCCTTTCGGCGAGACAAGGGAGTGAAGCTCCGGATTCGCCGATGACGATAAGTAGCTGTCCGGCTGGATCGGGGGTTACCCAAGATTGTGTTTGGCTGGTGAACCAAGGGGTTGCCCGGGTGACGAGGTCAAAGGGAGGCCGCCCGTGACATGCGCTGGGGTTGGGGCAGGCGTTGGGGTCGAAGCCGGGCGGTTGAAGGCTTGGGTCAAGAGCAGTGAGGCAGTACTCCACGGCGCCAGTGGTTAAGGAAAACCCGGCGGCTATGGCTGCTTCTACAAATGGGCCGCGGCTGCAGATGCCGGAAACGAGTACCGGATCAGATCCTAAAGAGGAGACTTGACGATATTTGGCGGTGAGTTGTTCGGTGAGGGTGGCGAGGTTGGGGGTGCCGCGTCCGCCAACGTCGGCGTGGACTTCCACGGAGTGGCCTAAGGACAATAGTTCGCTGACTACGGGTGGGGCGCCGGGGGACAGAGCAAAGGTAGAGGAGAGTTCAAAAGAAAAAATAGCCTGTTGGTCTGCAGCGTGGTGAGCCGTATCCAAAATAAGGTCGGCGTGGTGGTTAAATTTTGCGGGGTATTCGTTTTCATCTTCCCAGCCTTCAACGTGGATGGAAATCAGTAACAAGAGCGGTTGATCTGTTGAGATGGCCGTTGTGGTGGTCGGTGATGAAAGCGTGGTGGATGAAGCGCAGGCCACGGAGAAGACTAGGCAAGTCAAGAAGGCAGCAGGAAAGAATCTCACGAGAGTATTTTAGGGGCGCCGAGCGCAGGAAGCGGGTGCCCGCTAGGTTGGTTCGGCATGTGGGGTAAACGGACCCTTGGGACCTTGACCGTGGTGTTGGCAGTGCTTGCTGCTGGTCTGGTGGCGTCGGCTGCCCCGGGTGATTTAGATACATCGTTTTCTGCCGATGGGGTGGTGACCACCAGCGTGGAAAGCGGTGGCTTGGGTCAATCCGTGGCGGTGCAGTCAGACGGCAAGGTTGTGGTGGCGGGTTACGCCTTGGTGGGCGGCAACTATGACGTAGCGGTGGTGCGTTACACCAGTTCCGGCGCACTAGACAGCACCTTCGGCACCGGAGGAATAGTCACAGTTGACGTTGGTTCAAAGACCGATAAAGGCTATGGAGTGGCGATTCAATCCGACGGAAAAATTGTGGTAGTCGGAGAGAGCGCTACAGATCCTATGGGATTCAGTTACGATTTTTTGGCGATCCGCTTGTCAAGTTCAGGATCTTTGGATTCGACTTTTGGCACAGCAGGTATTGCAACGATCGCTCTTGGGCCGAGTAGCGATTACGCCCGCTCGGTTGTAATTGACTCTTCCGGCCGAGCAGTGATTGGGGGGTATGCCTCAAATGGTGTGGATTGGGATTTTGGAATAGCGCGGTTAACTACTTCGGGAGGTCTCGATTCTGCGTTTAATGGAGGAACGGTCCTGGTTCCGTTCGGAAGTAACGACTATGCCTATGGCATGGTGTTGGCTTCGGATGGTGACGTTATTTTGGCCGGTACCAGCGGTGGCGATTTCGCAGTGGCTCGGCTCACCAGCAGCGGGGTATTAGACACCGCGTTTAGCGGCGACGGCCGAGCAACTGTTGATGTGGGAGCCGGTGACGATACGGCAAGAGCCGCCGCACTGGCCACCGACGGAGACATCATTTTGGCGGGGTTTAGCGGGGGAGACGTCGCAGTGGTTCGTCTCACCTCCGGTGGCTCGCTTGATGCCACTTTTGCTGGCAGCGGAGCCACCACCTTTGCCGTGGGCGCCGGTAACGATGCGGCCTACGCTGTTACTGTCACCGCTCGAGGCCACCTGGTGGTCGCCGGTTCAGCGCACAACGGCACCGACGAAGATGTAGCCGTTTTACGATTAACTTCCGCCGGCCTTCTCGACACCAGTTTCAGCGGCGACGGCAAACTCACCCACGGGGTAAGCGGCAACGATGTGGCGTACGGGGTGGATGCCACCTCTAGCGGGCGCATAATCATCGGCGGCGATAGCGCTACCCGGTTTTTAGCGATGGCTTTTGAAGGGGCAACGATTCCTGATGCCCCCACCGGCTTGGCCGCGACCACCGGCGATCAACAAGTCGCCTTGTCGTGGTCGGCGCCTGTTGATGATGGGGGTGCGTCGGTTTCTGGTTATGACGTGGAGGTTTCGAGTGATGCGGGGGCGAGTTGGGCGACGGCGTTAGCGGGGCATGGGTCGGTTTCGGCCACCGTGACGGGGTTGACTAATGGGGTGGAGTATGTGTTTCGGGTGGCTGCGGTGAATGCGGCGGGCACCGGCAGCACGTCGGCTACCGCCGCCGCCACCCCATACACCGCCCCGCCCACCACGACCACCACCACTACGGTGCCGACTGCTTCAACCACCACTCTGACCGATCAACCAACCACCACTACGGTGCCGACTGCTTCAACCACCACTCTGACCGATCAACCAACCACCACCCAGCCGGAAGAAGAAAACGAAGAATATGAGCCTCAAGACGGAGGAATTGCCCCAAACCCGGTTTGGATCGGTTGATTAGCGACTTGGGCATCTATGATCAGAAGGCATCCCGACTCCTCAGACAAAAGGCTCAACACTCAATGGAACAGATCACCCAAAAGAAGCTTTACTTAGTTTCCGGCCGAGTTAGCGAACCGCTAGCTCACGAAGTAGCCGACCTGATGGGTGAAGAGCTTGGCGAACCCAACCTGGCCGAGTTTTCCAACGGAGAAATTCATTGCAAGTTTTCTGAATCCATCCGAGGCAGCGACGTCTTTATATTGCAAACCCATTGCCAGACCGAAGAAATTTCCATAAATGATGCGTTGATGGAACAACTCATCATGGTCGACGCCGCCAAGCGCGCCTCGGCCAAACGCATCACCGTGGTTTGCCCCCACTATGGCTATGCCCGCCAAGACCGTAAATCATCGGGCCGTGAACCAATCACCGCCAAACTCGTCGCCAACCTTTTCAAAGGCGCCGGGGCGAGCCGCCTTATTGGCGTCGACCTCCACTCCGGTCAAATCCAAGGGTTTTTTGATGGCCCGGTAGACCACCTCACCGCCATGCCAGTACTAGTAGAACGGCTCAAAAGTCTAGAAGGCGACCTGGCTATTGTTTCGCCCGATGCCGGTCGAGTAAAAGTAGCCGAACGGTATTCCATACAGTTGGGGGCCGATTTGGCCATCGTGCACAAACGCCGCAGCCACACCGCATTCAACACCGTGGAAGCCAAAGAAGTAGTCGGCGACGTGAACGGCAAAGTGTGTGTCATCGTTGATGACATGATCGATACCGCAGGCACCATTTGCGCCGCCGCCGAACAATTAAAAGAAAAAGGCGCAAAAACTGTGTGGACAGCCACCACCCACGGGTTGTTCTCTGGCCCGGCTATGGAACGCCTCAACGCTTCGCCCATCGAAAAAGTGTTGGTTACCAATACTTTGCCTCTACCAGAGGGCTACAACGCCGACCTCATTGAGGTGCTCTCCATCGCTCCTTTGCTAGCTCGAACCCTGCAAGCGGTCTTCCAAGACACCTCAGTAAGCGAAATATTTGGCGGCGACCACCTTTCCTAAGCCCCAAGAGGGCCGAAACCGGTAAAGCGACCGCTAGTATTCACAGTCGGTTCACCACTTAAAAAGAACCTTCAGAACTGTTCATGGCAACCTGGCCGTGAACGTAATGCGTAGAAAGATTCCTCATGGACGAGATCGTGCTCACCGCGGCCACTGGCCGTACAACTGGTTCCCGCTCTACCCGTCGTTTGCGCGGCGAAGGCTTGGTTCCTGCCGTCCTTTACGGCCTTGACCAAGACCCGGTCTCCGTTTCTGTTATTTGGCCTGAACTCCGTCAAGTGTTGACCACCGAAGCAGGGGTAAACGTGGTGCTTCAACTTGAAGTGGAAGGCGAACGCCACATGAGCATCATCAAAGACATTCAACGTCACCCAGTACGTCGCGACGTTGTCCACGTTGACTTCTTGCGCATCGACCCCAACAAGAAGGTCACGGTAGATGTAAGCATCATCATGACTGGAGAAGCGTTAGAAGTTACGCAAGGCAACGGCATGGTTGATCAAAACCTGTTCTCGCTTACCGTTGATGCCGCGCCAACCTCTATTCCCAACGAATTAGTGGTAGATATTTCTGCCCTGACCATCGGCGACTCGATTCGGGTAGCCGACATTGCGCTCCCTGCTGGGGTAACCACCGATGTTGATCCTGAAGAAACCGTGGCCGTGGGTATGATCACTCGCTCTACGTTGGAAGCCATGGCTGCTGAAGAAGCAGCTGAAGCGGCCGACGCAGCTGAAGGCGAAGAAGGGGCTGTGGCCAGTGGAGATGACGCAGACGCTGAAGGTTCGGCAGACGCCTCCGACGAGTAATCGTCGGGTGGCCCACCGAGTTACTGATTGAGCGCCATCATGTTTGGGCGGTCCACGAAAAAAAAGTCAGGTGAGTCAGCGGCCTTGCTGGTAATCGGCTTAGGGAATCCTGGCGAAAAATATGCCGGCACCCGCCATAACGTGGGCGCTGAAGTTGTCGCTGAACTGGCCCGCCGTCAAAGTGCGGCCTTGAAGCCCAGCAAGGAACAAGCACTGGTAGCAGAGATTCGGATAAACCAGCAACGGGTAGCGCTGGCTTTTCCTCAGACTTTCATGAATGAATCTGGCCAAGCGGTCCAAAAGTTGGTGCGCCGCCACGGCATTGAAGAACCGCAGAAAATCGTCGTAATCCACGATGAACTTGACCTCCCGGTGGGCAGTCTCAAAGTAAAATCCGGTGGTGGTTTAGCGGGCCACAATGGGTTGAAGTCAATCACGGCACATTTGCACACCCAAGATTATTTAAGGGTGCGCATTGGCATCGGACGCCCTCCGGGCCGGCAATCGGCGGCCGACCATGTTTTGCGCCGTCCTGGCAAAGCCGAGGGTCAAGAACTGGCCACAGTAATTTTAGAAGCCGCAGATGCGGTGGAACTCATTTTGGACCAAGGCGTTGAAGCCGCTATGGGCCAAATAAATACTCGTTCGTGATCCTTCGTTCGCTTCCTGAACTGCTGGTTGAAGAGCCGGCCTTAATTGAGGTCTTGGGGCGCCGCCACGCATCGTTAGCGGTACCGGAACCGGCACGAGCCATTGTGTTGGCCGCTTTGGCCCAGCAATCTGAACGTCGACCTCTGGTGGTGGCGGTACCCACCGGTACCGAAGCCGACCGGCTAGCTAACGACCTGTCGGCCTTTTTAGGGGTTGATGAGGTGGTGTCGTTTCCGGCTTGGGAAACTTTGCCCTTTGAACGAGTAAGCCCCGGCGTAGAAACTATGGGCCGCCGGTTGCAAGTGCTGCATCGGCTAATGGATCCAGCGACCAGGCCGCAGGTGGTAGTCGCTTCGGGCCGTGCTTTGGTACAGCGTTTGGGCCCTGGAGCGGGCCGTATTGCCCCACTACGTTTGGGCCCTGGCGATGTGGTTGATCAAAGCGCTTTGGTAGCCGATTTGGTGGCCATGGGGTACCGGCGTGAGTACCAAGTTGAGCATCGAGGCGAGATAGCGGTCCGGGGGTCTATTGTCGATATTTGGCCTTCTACCGCAGATGTTCCGGTGCGTATTGATTTGTGGGGAGACGAGATTGATCGCCTGACCGAGTTTGGGGTGGCTGACCAACGGGCCACGATTAGCCGGGCCGAAGTTGAGGTGCTTCCTTGTCGGGAACTTATTCCAGGCGAGCAGGTGCGGGCCCGGGCCGAAGAGTTGGTGGCAGAACAACCTTGGGGGCGTGAGCAGTGGGATCGCCTCGCCGAAGGCGAACTGTTTGATGGCATGGAGTCATGGTTGCCGTGGCTCTCCGGCGAAGAAAGGGTGCTCTTCGATTTCGTTGATGACGACGCTCTGGTAGTAGTGGTAGAGCCTCGCCGGTTACGTGACCGCATTGTGGACCTGCAAGCCGAAGAAGCAGATTTAGCCAGCACCTTGGCCGCTACGTGGGGGGCGGGCGACACCGAGTTTCCTCGTTTGCATACTGATTGGGAACGTTTGTTGGTGCACACCGAGGCCCCGCTGTGGACCATGGATGCGGTGCCCGATAGCCCGCAGGTGGCCACGGTGGTGGCTTCAGGGTGGAGTCGCACCGCTATACAAGACGACACTATCCCTCGCCGTTTAGCGCATTTGTTGGCCGAGGGGTACCGGGTGCTGGTGGTGGCCGACGGGGCAGGCACCGCCGACCGTTTAGCCGAACGCTTAACCGCAGACGGTTTGGCGTTAACTCCTGTGCAAGAGGGTGAAGCGCTGGTCAGCGGCGGCCACATCGTGGTGGGTGAATTGGAACGGGGCTTTGTTTTAGAGGCCTCTCGTTTGGCGGTTATTACCGAAGCGGAAGCCACCGGTCGCCGCCGTACACACCGGCGGACTCGTCCTCGTCGCAAAGCAGCGGTCCGCGTTTTTGAAGATCTTTCCCCCGGCGATCATGTGGTGCACGAACACCATGGGGTAGCTCAATTCACTGGTTTGGTGACCCGCACATTGGGCGGGATAGAACGCGATTATTTGCTTTTGGAGTATCGAGGCGACGACCGTCTTTATCTACCGACCGATCAGATCGATGCTATTCGGCCTTACTCAGGCGGTGACACCCCTCGGTTGAGCCGCATGGGGGGTAGCGATTGGGAAAAAGCTCGCGCCAAGGTGCGTTCTGCTGTTTCGGAAATCGCCCAAGAACTGGTTTTGCTTTACCAAAAAAGGGTGACCGCTAAAGGACGGGCCTTTGGGCCGGACACCCCGTGGCAACGTGAGCTTGAACAATCGTTTCCTTTTCAAGAAACACCGGACCAACTTACCGCTATTGAAAGCGTGAAAGAAGACATGGAGCGCCCGATCCCTATGGATCGTTTGGTGTGCGGCGATGTAGGTTTCGGCAAGACAGAGATAGCGGTTCGGGCGGTCTTTAAAGCGGTACAAGATGGCTGCCAGGCGGCGATTCTGGTGCCCACCACGTTGTTGGCGCAACAGCACGGCCAAACTTTTGCTGACCGGTTTGCTCCGTACCCGGTGCGGGTGGAGGTCTTGAGTCGTTTTCTTTCTGCCGCAGAGGCCCGCAAGGTGGTGGCCGGTCTGGCTGATGGTACGGTTGATGTGGTTATCGGTACTCACCGCTTGCTGTCTAAGGGTGTTGCTTTTGATCGTTTGGGTTTGTTGGTGATTGATGAAGAGCAACGTTTTGGGGTGAGTCATAAAGAAGCCATCAAACAGTGGCGAACCGATGTAGATGTGTTGACCCTGACCGCTACTCCGATTCCCCGCACGTTAGAAATGTCGCTAACCGGTATTCGAGATTTGAGTTTGTTGAACACGCCGCCCGCTGACCGGCAGCCCATTTTGACTTTTGTGGGCGAATACGACGAACGGGCGGCCACGGAAGCTATTCGCCGAGAGTTGCTGCGGGAGGGCCAAGTATTTTTTGTGCATAACCGGGTGGCTGACATTGACCAGATAGCAGGCGGTTTGCAAGAGTTGGTGCCGGAGGCTCGTATTGCGGTGGCTCACGGGCAAATGGATGAGCTGGCGTTAGAGAACGTGGTTTTGGACTTTTGGGAAGGGGCCTACGACGTGCTGGTGTGTACCACCATTATTGAGTCGGGGATTGACATGCCGACGGTCAACACTTTGGTGGTGGATCGTGCCGACCTTTTAGGGTTGGGGCAACTGCACCAGTTACGGGGTCGAGTAGGCCGTGCTGGTCAGCGGGCCTACGCCTATTTGTTTACGCCGCCAGATCGGGTGCTTTCTGAAGAGGCTTACGAGCGTTTGCGCACTATTGGTGAAACCACCGAGTTGGGTTCGGGCTTTCGTATTGCCATGCGCGACCTAGAAATTCGAGGAGCCGGCAACTTGTTGGGTACCGGGCAGAGTGGACATATTGCTGCTGTTGGGTACGACCTTTATTGCCAGATGGTTACCGAAGCGGTTGCGGAACTGGCCGGGGAGGTTCCTGAAGAGGTGGTGGAGATTCGAGTGGAGATTCCCGTTGATGCACATTTGCCTAAAGATTATGTGTCCCGCAGCGACCTTCGTTTGGAGGCTTACCGTCGTTTGGTGGCCGCTGGTGCACACCCTGAGGTAGCTAAGGTCGACGAAGTGCAAGCCGAATGGGAGGACCGCTACGGCCCGGTACCGCCCCCGGCGGAAGCGTTGTTAGCGGTTGGTCGGTTGCGGTCTCAATGTGTGGCTCGTGGTATTACCGAACTCACGGTGGTCAAGGTGCCGGGAGGGGCCGGGTTGGGTGGCCCGGCGTTTATGGCGCGCTGTTCGCCGATTGTTTTGCCTTTGAGCAAACAGGCTCGTCTTACGCGGTTGCATAAAGAAGCAGTTTATAAAGCCGGTCCGCAGGTTCTGCACCTTCCGTTGGCTCGGGTGGCGCCTGGTGCGGCTCCGGCGACTTTGGCGCTTTCGGTATCGGCGTTGCTTGACGATTTGGTGCCGGTGCTTGAATCGGGCACGGAAGCCGTAGCCTCTGAATAATGAGCAACTTTCGTCGTATTTTTATTCTTTTTCTGCTTCCTTTGATGGGTCTGGCCGCTTGCGGGTCGTCGTCGCCGGTGGATCCTCCGGCGGTGGAAGTAGGCCGTTCGTCGTTGAGCCGAGCAGAGTTAACTGCTTGGGTTGTTGAACGCACGGAGAGCGAAGCATCGGATGTTTCGTTGCCGGCCAATGCGGTGGTTGACGTGGTGCAGCAGTACATAGGTTTTGAATCGTTGATCGATTTGTTGACTGATTTTGGTGTGGTGCCCACCGAGGGCGAACTGGCCGATGCCACCATGGAGTTGCTGGCGGCGGGCATTCCGGATGCCTCTTTATCTATGGAACGCCTGACGGTGTGGCAGGCCACGTTGAATATTGCTAACGCGGCCGGCCCGGGTATTGAAGCGGCCTACGACGCTCACGCTGAGTTGTTGGCTCACGAACTTTGCACAAGCCATATTTTGCTTAATGGGCAAGATGAAGCTAATGAGATCATGGGCTTGTTGTCCGATGGGGCTGATTTTGCTGCGCTGGCGCAAGAACGTTCGCAGGACCCGGGTTCGGGTGCTCAGGGTGGTTCTTTAGGCTGTGTACCTACCGGTGCTTTTGTGGCTGAGTTTGAGCGAGCAGTTTTAGGGGCATTGGCGCAAGGAGGCGTGGTGCCTGGTGAAACCTTGGTGGGCCCGGTGCCCAGCCAGTTTGGCTTTCACGTTATTCGTATCGATGAGATCAAAGCCGGGGCGGTTCCGGTTTTTGCTGAGGCTGGGCCACAGGCGTTGCCTCAGTTGGTGAGCATGGCCACCATGACACGTGAAATTAGTGTTGATCCGCGTTACGGGATCTGGGACCCAATTTTGGGTCAGGTTTCTCCTCCTGATGGTCCGATAGAAAACTAGTTTTTTGTCGGAAAAAAGAACAGCGTCGGTTGCGCAACTGGTTGGCTTGCTCGACACTTTGCGTAAAGAATGCCCGTGGGATGCTCGACAAACCCATGCTTCGTTACGTCCCCACTTGTTGGAAGAAACCTACGAAGTGCTTGAAGCGCTTGATAATTTAGATGAAGAAACCGGGGAGGGGGTCGCTGATCTGCAAGAAGAGCTCGGCGATTTGTTGTTCCAAGTGGTTTTTCATGCTCGGGTGGCTCAAGATGCAGGCCGGTTTGATCTGGCCGATGTAGCGAACGGTATTTACGACAAGTTGCGCTTACGGCACCCTCACGTGTTTGCCCCGGAGGGGGAGGACGTGGTGCAGGTCGATGGCCCCGATGAGGTGATCGCTAACTGGGATCGCATTAAGAAACAGGAAAAAGGCCGGGATTCAGTTTTAGATGGCATTCCTCGAGAACTGCCGGCTTTGGCGGGGGCCGCCAAGGTGGTGCGACGGTCAGCTGCTTTGGGGTTTTGCCCCGAAGAGCCGGCGGTGGGGTTAAGCGAAGGCTTGGCCACTGCAGATGATCTTGGAAAGTTGTTGCTTGCTTTGGTGGGGTGGGGGCAAGAACAAGGATGGGACGCTGAAGATGTTTTGCGGGGCACGGTTGCTGAATATGCCCAAAACGTACGGGACGCTGAAACAGCGGCGGCCGCTGATTCGCTTGACCTTGCTGACGCAGATGATGTTGTTCGACAGAAATATTGGAAAAAATAAGTGAAATTCGCGCACAGAGCGCGAATTATTCGCGCTAAAAGCGCGAAGTGTCCCCCTCAGCGTGCAAACAGAGGGGTAGCGTGACCTTGTACATCAAGGAGAACTCGTGAGCCACATTAAAGCCGTCCACGGACGCCAAGTCTTGGATTCCCGCGGCAACCCCACCGTAGAAGTCGAGGTCACCCTTGATTCCGGCGCTTTTGGTCGAGCCATAGTGCCCAGCGGTGCCTCAACCGGCCAGTTCGAAGCAGTTGAACTCCGCGACGGTGGCCCGCTCTGGGCCGGAAAAGGGGTGACCGGTGCGGTCAGCAACGTCAACAACGAGTTATCTGAAGTAGTTTGCGGCCTCAACAGCGCTGATCAAAAAACAGTAGACCAAGCCATGATCGACGCCGACGGCACCGACAACAAAGGCCGCTTGGGGGCCAACGCTTTGCTGGGTGTTTCGCTAGCGGTGGCCAAAGCCTCGGCCCAACACCAAAATCAACCCCTTTATCGTTCTGTCGGCGGCGAGCAAGCCTGTGTCTTGCCGGTGCCCATGCTCAACGTGCTCAACGGCGGTGAACACGCCGACAACAATATTGACCTCCAAGAGTTCATGTTCATGCCGGTCGGCGCCACCAGTTTTTCTGAAGGCCTGCGCTGGGGCGTGGAGTGTTACCACCTTTTGAAAAAAGTTTTGAGCGAGCGAGGCCTCGCTACGGCCATCGGCGACGAAGGCGGGTTCGCCCCGAACCTGGCTTCCAACGAAGAAGCCGTACAACTGCTGCTCGAAGCAATCCAGTTGGCGGGCCTCAAACCCGGCACCGACATGGCTTTAGCTCTTGACGTGGCCTCCACCGAATTCTACGAAAACGGTTCCTACGTGCTGGCCGGAGAAAACCGTACGCTCAACCCCCACGAAATGGCCGACTACCTGGCCGATTTAGCCGACCGTTACCCCATCGTGTCAATAGAAGACGGCATGGCCGAAGACGACTGGGAAGGCTGGGCCACCCACACCCAGACCCTCGGCAACCGCATACAACTCGTAGGCGACGATCTCTTTGTAACCAACGAGCGTCGCCTCCAACAAGGCATAGATAAAAAAATAGCCAACTCAATTCTGGTAAAAGTCAACCAAATTGGCACCCTCACCGAAACCCTGGCCGCCGTGGCCCTCGCCCAAGCCAACGACTTTACCGCCGTCATGTCACACCGTTCAGGCGAAACCGAAGACACCACCATTGCCGACCTGGCCGTAGCCACCAACTGTGGGCAAATCAAAACCGGCGCCCCGGCCCGCAGCGACCGAGTGGCCAAATACAACCAACTGCTGCGCATCGAAGCTGAGTTAGGCGGCCGAGCCCAATACCAAGGTCGAACAGCTCTGGCGGGGCGGCAAAACTAGTGCGCTCCCGTCTGGCCACCCTCGCTTTTTTGTTGGCTCTCGCGGCCTTCGCCGTGTTTACGCTGGGCGGGGTCCCCTTTAACGACTGGCTTGACCAACGAGCCAGCCACACCGCTTTGGCCGCCCAAGTGGAAGAAATCGAACGCCTCAACCACGAGTACGAACTTCGCATCGATGCCCTAAACACCGACGAAGAAATAGAGCGTCGCGCACGCGCCGATTACAATCTGGTGCGCTTCGACGAAGAAGCCTACGCCGTGCTGCCGCCTCCGCCCGCAGCCCACCGAATACAAGGCGTGTGGCCCTTCGGGACTTAAAAAGCACAAGATTGGCTTTACCCGGACACCAAGAATCGGGGTTTAAAGACTAAGGTCGCTTTTTGGCAGTGACTTTTATGTCACGCAACTGGTGAGGAGAAACCAATGAGTATTTTAGGCAACCGTGTTTTACGTCGCGAGGACGAAAGTTTCTTAACCACTGGCGCTACCTACACCGCCGACTTAGTCCACCCACTGCTAGAAAACGCCGCCACGGTTACCTACGTACGTTCAACCATGGCCCACGCCACCATCAACGTGGACACCTCCGAAGCCCTCACCATGCCAGGAGTGCTGGCCGTCATGGTGGCCGCCGACCTCGACGGGCCTTCCATTCTGCCCGGAGCAGTACCCATGTTTCCCGAACCCATGTTGAACCGCCCCATCTTGGCCACCGACACGGTGCGTTTCGTGGGGGAATGCGTAGCGGTCATTGTCAGTGAAACTGCCACCCAAGGTGTGGACGCCGCCGAAGCAGTTTTCGTTGATTACGAGCCTTTGCCGGTAGTGGTGGACATGGAAGAAGCTCTCACCGATGAAGTGGTGGTCTACGCAGAAGTCGGCACCAATCTGGCCATAGATTTTTCGGCCATCGGCATGGCAACTGGCATCACCGACGAAACTTTTTTTGCCAACTGCGACGTGGTTACCAGCGGCCGGGTAGCGCATCAACGTACCGCAGCCGCCCCTCTTGAAGTGCGGTCCACGGCCGCCGCCTGGGACGGCGACAAGTTAGTGTTTTGGACCTCTAATCAAGGCCCGCAAGGGGTAAAAGGCGTCCTCGGAACCCTGTACGCAGAAACAGCCACCGGAGGGGTGCAAGTTATTGTTCCCGACGTGGGTGGGGGTTTCGGCGCCAAAATAGCCGCTTACCCCGAAGACGTATTGCTGCCATGGCTGGCCCAAAAAATTGGCCGCCCCATGCGCTGGTTTGAAACCCGCACCGAAAACATGCAAGCCATGGGACCAGGACGAGCCCACGTGCACCGTTTCACCTTGGGCGGAAGCGCCGACGGAAACCTCACCCACTACCGACTCGAAGTGCTGGTGGACTCCGGCGCTTATGCCCGCTTAGGGGCGTTCCTGCCCATGTTTACTTTGCCCATGACCACCGGCGTATACGAAATAGCCAGCGTAGAAACCAGCGCGCTAAGCGTCATCACCAACACCACCCCCACCGAGGCGTATCGAGGCGCCGGCCGCCCCGAAGCAACCTTGACCATTGAACGAGCGGTCGAACTTTGGTCCTTCCAAGCAGGCCTCGACCCGGTAGAGGTACGCCGCCAAAACTTTTTAGCCGCCGACTCTTTTCCGGTTACTACCGGGGTAGGAACGGTCTACGACAGCGGGGAATACGAACGCAGTTTGGACCTCGCTTTAGAAGCCGCCGACTACCCAGCCTTGCGAGAACAACAAGCTCAACGCCGCACCACCGGAGAAGCAAAACAACTCGGCATCGGGATAGCGACCTACGTGGAGGTCACCGCAGGCCCCGCCCCCGGAGGTAGCGAATACGGAAAAGTAGAAATCACCCCAGAAGGCAAAGCAAGAATTTATTCGGGAGCGCTCTCTCATGGGCAAAGCCATATGACCACGTTCTCTATGATCGCCGCCGACCAACTCGGTATCGATATGAACGACATTGAGTTCGTACAAGGAGACACCGATGTGGTCACCCAAGGAGTAGGCACCTTTGGTTCACGCTCTACCCAACTGGGTGGGTCGTCTATCCACAAAGCCTCGGGGGCCATTGTTGAACGTGCCCGTTCGGTAGCCGCTGATCTTTTGGAAGCCAACGTCGACGACGTGGTGCTCGACAAAGCCGCTGGGCTTTTTCATGTCGCTGGGTCACCAGCGGTCAGCCGCACCTGGGCCGACATCGCCGCCGCTACCGATGACCTCAGCGAAGAATCAAAAGAAGATTTACTTTGCAGTTACCCCTTTGGCACCCACGTAGCGGTGGTCGAAGTAGACACCGAAACGGGAGGCGTGACCTTGTTACGAATGATCACCTGCGACGATGCGGGCCGCATAATCAACCCGCTCATCGTGGAAGGGCAACGCCATGGCGGCATCGCCCAAGGGGTGGCCCAAGCCCTTTACGAAGAAGTGGTCTACGACGCCGACGGCAACCTTCAGACCGCCAACTTTGCCGATTACGGGTTTATCTCAGCAGCAGAGTTGCCTTCTTTTGAGTTGGTGCCGCTCGAAACCCCTACTCCCAACAACCCGTTAGGAGTAAAAGGCATCGGCGAATCAGGGGCTATTGGCTCCACCCCGGCCGTGCAGAGCGCCGTAATTGATGCGCTGCGCCCCTTAGGAGTAACCCATATCGATGTGCCGCTCAGCCCAGAAAAAGTCTGGTCTGCTCTGGCGGCGGCCCAAGAAAGTTAAAAGAACCACATGACAACCGTAATAGAGGCCCAAGGGCTTGAACGATCCTTCGGCGATCTTAAAGCAGTGGCCGGTATTGACCTGGCGGTAGAAGAAGGCGAAGTCTTTGGTTTTCTCGGCCCCAACGGCGCCGGTAAATCAACGGCCGTGCGCATGTTCACTACCTTGCTGCGCCCCACCGGCGGGATGGCTCGAGTAGCAGGATTTGACGTAGTAAGTAAGGCCGCTGAGGTACGAAAAAACATTGGGGTGGCTTTGCAAGACGCCGCCATAGACCCGTTGATGACCGGCAACGAACTGGTGCGTTTACAAGCGGTACTGCACGGCATCGCCCGCCCAGAAGCAAAAAAACGAGGTGGCGAGCTCTTGGAAAGAGTCGGCCTTACCGCCGCCGCTGACCGTCGGGTCGGTACTTATTCCGGTGGTATGCGCCGACGTTTAGACCTGGCCCTCTCGCTCGTCCATGAACCACACGTGCTTTTTCTGGATGAACCGACCACCGGTTTAGACCCCACCAGCCGTCTGGCCTTATGGGAAGAGGTACGGCGCCTCAACCAAGAACAAGGCACCACCGTGTTTTTGACCACCCAATATCTTGAAGAAGCCGATGAACTGGCGGGCCGAATCGCCATCATTGATGAGGGCCGATTGGTTCGTGAAGGCACCCCGGCTGAACTTAAAGCTTCAGTGGGGGCGCCCACCTTGCGCATCGACATTGACCCCGAACACGTTGATCAAGCCCAATCGGTGCTGAGCCGCTTTGGCATTGACCGGCCAGCCAGAAACGGGCGAGTAGCGGTAGGCCTCGATGGCGGGGTAGCCAAGGTGGCCGAAGTAGTGCAATCTTTGGAATCGGCTGGGGTTCAAGTGCTTCACCTCGAATTGGATGCCCCGAGTTTGGATGATGTGTTCGCCGAAGCCACCGGGCGCCGCTTAGAGGGAGCCACCCAGCATCATGAGTAGCGGCTTGGGCGGCCTGCGCCTAGCGGGTACGCAAACTTTACAACTGGCGCGACGGTCGTTAAACAACGAACGCCGCCAGTTGATATCCATCATGCCCGGGTTGGTTTTCCCCCTGATGATGGCCGCCGTTTATTCTCAACAGTTTGGCCGCGCTCTGGCCTTGCCTGGTTTTCCCGAAGTGGACTCGTTTCTTTCATTCATTTTGCCGGGCAGCATTATCCAAGCGGTTTCTTTTGGCGGCACCACGGCCGGCACCGAACTGGCCTTAGATATTGAAAATGGGTTCTTTGACCGACTGTTGGCGTCGCCGGTGGCTCGGGTGCCTATTTTGTTGGGGCGTCTCGGTGGAACCGCTGTAGTGGCCGCCGGAAAAGCTTCGTTCATTGTTGCTGTTTTCATGATTTTTGGCGTGGCCATTAAAGGCGGCGTTGCGGGAACACTCATCATCATTGCTACCGCCGCATTGCTGGTTTTAGCGATCGGAGGAATGGCGCAAATAATGGCCATCCGTACCCAGTCGCAAGAGGCGGTAAGTGCAACCTTCCCCTTGATTTTTGTCACCATATTTATGTCGTCGGCTTTTTTCCCGACCTCCTTGATGAGTGGCTGGTACCGACAGGTAGCCGAAAATAACCCCATTACTTGGACCATTGACCCCGTACGTCGATTGGTTATTGAAGGGTGGTCGGCTTCGGACGCCTTGCAAGCACTGGGAGTGCCAGCGGCCTTGGCGGTGGTCACCATCTTGGGTGCGGTACGAACCCTAAATACCAAACTGAAGGCCAGCTAGTCATGACTCTGAAGGAATTGTCAGCCTCTACTCGTGTGGCTTGGGCGGTGTGTATACGGGGCATGCAGCGCATTCGTGCCCGTCCGGTATTGATTATTCCTACGGTAGTCATGCCGGTGGTTTTAGTCGTTAGTTTTTCTGGGTCGTTTAGTTCGCTTACCCGTATCGATGGCTACGGAACAACCAACATCTACAACTGGATGGCCCCCTATGCGGCGCTTCAGGGCGCAGTTTTTTCGGGAATCGGTGGAGTGGGCTCGGTGGCCGACGATATAGAAAATGGGTTCTTTGATCGTCTTTTATTGACCCCGGGAAGCCACTCGGCTTTGCTGGTCGGCACGGTGGGTTACAGCGCTTTGCGGGCCTTTCTACCCACCACGGCGGTGTTGTTGGTTTCGCTACTTATCGGCGGGCTGACTATCCCCGGCGGTTTGTTGGGTCTGGCGGCCCTTTACTTGGCTACTGCTTCGATGGCTATCGTTTTTTGTTTGACCGGTTTGATTATTGTTTACAAACTTAAAACCCACCGCTCGCTGATGCTGGTTCAGGTACTGGCTTTTGGCGCTCTGTTTATTTCGGTGGGTCAAGTGCCGCTTTCTTTCATGCAAGGTTGGCTCCACACAGCGGCCCGCCTAAACCCCGTATCCAATGTTTTAGAACTGGCCCGCCAAGGGTTTTTAGACCAAGTGGCCTGGAATACCACCTGGCCGGGTCTGATTGCTTTGGCCGCCATGATCGTCGTGACGGGCTTTTTTGCTCGCCGTGGTTTGTATCGGTTGACCCCATGAGAGACTCGATGTCCGTCGGGTGCGTCGGTCAGAGTTTTCAACGACTAAAGTCCCTAAGCAGAGTTGGCGTAAGGTCAACACAAAATAATCAGGAGGCACACCCTTGCAGGTGTCAATAACCATCAACGGAAGTCTGGTTTCTCACGACGTGGAACCCCGCACGCTTCTGGTGCATTTCATACGTGAACAAGCTGAACTAACCGGCACCAATGTGGGCTGTGATTCATCTTCGTGTGGGGCTTGCACCATTCACGTCAACGGTGAAGCGGTGAAATCGTGCACCATGTTGGCGGTACAAGCCGACGGGCAAGAAGTCACCACCATTGAAGGCTTGGCCGACGGCGACACCTTGCACCCCATGCAGCAAGCCTTTCATGAGTGCCACGCCCTGCAATGTGGTTACTGCACCCCGGGCATGGTCATGGCCGCCGTGTCGTTGCTGGACGAAAAACCCGACGCTAACGAAGCCGAAGTGCGAGAAGGTCTTGAAGGCAACTTGTGTCGTTGCACCGGGTACCACAACATTGTTAAAGCAGTGCTGCAAGCAGGAGGCACGCAATGATCCCCGCCGCTTTTGATTACGTTTTAGCCGAATCAGCAGAAAATGCTTTGGCTCTACTGGCCGAACACGGCGACGAAGCCAAGTTGTTGGCCGGCGGGCATTCGTTGCTTCCGCTCATGAAATACCGTTTGGCAGCCCCCGGGGTGCTTATTGATATTGGGCGCCTTGACGATCTTTCTTATGTACGTGACGAAGGCGACGAATTAGCCATTGGTGCGTTAACCAAACACCGAGAGGTAGAAACCAACTCGTTGATTACTTCACAGATTGGTTTGCTGGCCGCCGCTACGGCCCAAGTTGGCGACCCCCAGGTACGTCACCGAGGCACGCTGGGTGGTGCTTTAGCTCACGGCGACCCGGCATCTGACTTGCCCGCTGCTTTGATTGCTTTGCGAGGCAGCGTGGTTATTGATGGCCCCTCGGGCCGTCGACAAGTGGCCGCCGACGATTTTTTCATCGGGTTTTTAGAAACTGCTTTGGCCGAAGACGAAATGCTGGTTGAAATACGCGTACCAAAAATGCCAGATGCGCAGTGGTCGTTCCAAAAGTTCAACCGCCGAGCCCAAGACTGGGCCATTGTGGGCGCCGCAGTGGTGGTCAACAACGGGCAATGCGGGGTCGGTTTAGTAAACATGGATGCCCGACCAATTCGGGCCAGTGCGGTTGAAACAGCAGTCAACGCTGGCGCTACGGCCACAGAGGCTGCGGAGCAAGCCGCGGAAGGTTGCGAACCGTCGGCCGATTTGAACGCCGGGGTGGAGTACCGCAAACATTTGGCACGAGTGTTGACCCGCCGGGGTCTTGAGGAGTCGGGCCGCTAACCATCGCAGTTGGGTGCTGCGTCTCGTAGCCTGCTGCTATGAACATTCACGACGCTACCTCTGCCGACCAGGTGCAGACAATTTTGGGCAACCAAGACTATTTGGCTGATCAGGGGCTAGCCACCGCAATATTTTTGGCCTTACGGCTTAAACGCCCGCTGCTTTTAGAGGGCGAAGCCGGGGTAGGAAAAACCGAAGTGGCCAAAGCGTTGGCGGCGGCCAGCGGTGGGAAACTTATTCGCTTGCAATGTTACGAAGGCCTCGATGCGGCCCAAGCGGTTTACGAATGGGACTACGCCAAACAGTTGCTTCACCTGCGGGCCGCCGAAGCCACCGGAGCAGCACAAGGTCTTGAAACCAAAACCCTCGAAGACGAGATGTACCAGGAGCGTTTTTTAATTCGCCGGCCACTTATGCAAGCCTTGGCTTCTGAGAGTGGGACCCCACCGGTTCTGCTCATTGATGAGGTAGATCGAGCAGACGACGAGTTTGAAGCTTTCTTGTTGGAGATCCTCTCGGATTATTCGGTCACCGTGCCTGAGCTTGGCACTTTTACGGCTGAGCAACCCCCGGTGGTCATCATCACCTCAAACCGCACCCGTGACGTACACGATGCGTTGAAACGACGCTGCTTTTACCACTGGGTCGAGCACCCGGGGGTAGAGCGAGAAATAGAGATTTTGCGGCTTCGTGCCCCCGAAGTTTCTTTATCGTTGGCTCGTGATGTAGCGCTGGTAGCGGCCGAACTGCGCCAAATGGGGCTCTATAAGCCACCGGGCGTAGCAGAAACCATTGATTGGGCAGAAGCATTAGTAACCGTGGGGGTAGATGACCTCGATGAAGAAGCTTTTGCCAGCACCATTAGTG
Source organism: Acidimicrobiia bacterium (assembly GCA_012959995.1). Lineage (NCBI taxonomy): Bacteria > Bacillati > Actinomycetota > Acidimicrobiia > Acidimicrobiia bacterium. The sequence goes on along the minus strand of DUCC01000016.1, from coordinate 63,622 downwards.
CCTTGTTGAAATATCGCGAAGATCAGCAACGGGCCAGCGCTCGAGGTTTTGGTGACATTTTGGCTTTGGTGCGCCAGGGCTGACGCCCATGATGGATACCGCACCGCTTACTTTGGACCGCCATTTGGTGGGTTTTGTTGAAGCGCTGCGTCGAGCCGGATTGGCTGTTCCGGTGGGCTCAACGTTAGATTTTGGCCGTGCCGTAGCCGAAGTCGGAGCCCAAGAACAAGCACCGGTTTACTGGGCCGGCCGGGTCACCTTGCTGTCTTCTCCAGAAGAAATACCGGTTTATGACGAGGTTTTTGCTGCCCATTGGCAAGGTGGCGACCCACAGGTGCAAGAGGTGCCCGACCTGCCCCCGTTGACGTTGTTGCTTGACGATGCTGGGCAAGCCCCAGACCCCGAAGACTCACCAGAGGTCTCCGACGATGACTTGGTAAGCGTGCGTTATTCGCATGCCGAGGTTCTGGCCAGCAAAGATTTTGCGGTCTGCACCGATCAAGAACTGGCAGAACTCCACCAGTTGATGACTCAACTGCGTTTAACGGGGAGCCGTCGTCGAAGCCGCCGCTTGCGAGCAACGCAACGCTCGGGCCGCCCCGACTTGCGCCGTACCGTACGGGCCGCTTTGCGTACCGGGGGCGAACCGGCCCGCTTAATGTTTCGCCAACCCGGCGAGCGCCCACGCCGCTTAGTTCTGCTACTCGATGTGAGCGGGTCCATGGAGCCTTACGCTCGGGCGCTTATTCGCTTCGTGCATGCCGCCATGGTGGGGCGCAGCCAGGTCGAAGCTTTCGCTTTGGGAACCCGCTTGACCCGCTTGACCAGAGAACTCTCAACCCGTGACCCGGATGTCGCATTGTCTCGGGCCGCTGAGGTAGTAAACGACTGGTCAGGGGGCACTCGGCTGGGTGACGGTCTGCGCTGTTTTAACGATGAGTGGGGTATTCGTGGCATGGCTCGAGGAGCCACCGTGGTGATTCTTTCTGATGGTTGGGACCGCGGCGAACCCGAAATCATGGAAGAACAAATGGCTCGGTTGTCTCGGGTGGCTTATCAAGTGGTGTGGGTGAACCCGTTAAAAGCCACTCCCGGGTATGCGCCGTTGGCCCAAGGCATGGCGGCGGCTTTACCTCACGTGGATCGGTTTATCGCTGGCCATAATTTGGAGTCGCTGCGCTATTTGGCCGAGTTGGTGGGGGAATAACCCTCAACCAGTGTTGCGTAAGCCAGCAGCGATGCCGTTTATGGAAAGCATTAAGGCTCGGCGGGTTGCGTCGTGACGATCCGCATCAGGGTTTTGTCGCACTCGGCTAAGGAGTTCTACTTGCAAAATGTTGATGGGGTCAAGGTAAGCGTCGCGTACGGCTAGGGTGCGTTTCAACAGGGGTTTGTTGGCCAGCAAAGCGGTGCCTGTTATGGAAGCCACCACTTCAAGGGTTCGTTGGTGTTCGGCGGCGACCTGGTCAAAAAGGTGATGTAACGAAGGGTCCACCAAACTCTCTACGTAGTGCTTGGCCATGGTGAGGTCGGTTTTGGCCAGGGTCATCTCTACGTTAGAAATGAACGTCCGAAAGAAATGCCATTTGGTGTACATAGAAGAAAGTTCATCGCTGTGACCGGCTTCTTGAGCGGCCAAGAGACCGCTGCCTACCCCAAACCAACCGGGAATGATTTGCCGAGACTGGGTCCACCCAAATACCCAAGGAATAGCTCGTAAGCCATCTAAACCGCCGCCAGTGGTGGTGCGCCGAGCAGGCCGAGAACCAATATTGAGTGCGGTGAGTTCTTCAACCGGGGTAGAAGAAACAAAGTATTCAGGTAGCCCCGGTGTTTCGATGAACGACCGGTAAGCGGCGAAAGCTGCGGCGGAGGCTTGGTCCATTATTTGGTACCAAGAGGTAAAGGAAGCTTCGTCATGGCGAGGCGAGGTGTGAGTTAACGAGCCTTCAACGAGTGCGCTTACCGCCAAGTTGAGGTTGCGTTGAGCAATAGCGGGCAAACCGTATTTATCGGCAATGACCTCGCCTTGCTCGGTCAACTTCACTTCTCCGTTGAGGACCCCGCTGGGTTGACTCAAAATAGATTCGTGGGTGGGGCCGCCGCCGCGACCAATGGTGCCGCCGCGACCGTGGAAAACCCGAATATTGATGCCGGAGCTTTCTGTGACCTTACGTACTTGAAGAAGCGCTTTATGGATTTCCCATTGTGAGGTGGTGATGCCGCCGTCTTTATTGGAATCTGAGTACCCGACCATGATTTCTTGGGTCCCGCCGCGGAGTTCCAGCAGCCGGCGGTAGGCATCAACCGAAAACAACTCGGTGAGTACCGGGCCCAGGGAACGTAAGTCCTCGATGGTTTCAAAAAGTGGAACAAAATCTAGGCGAGCGATTTTTTGGTTGAGGTCAACCAAACCGACCTCTCTTGCCAGCATTACCGGAGCTAAAATATCGTCAACTCCACGGGTCATGGAAACGATAAACCCGTCCACGATGTGATCGCCATCGGTATCCATCAGGGAGCGTAACGTGCGGAATAAAGCCAGCACGTCATGTTCGTTGTGTGATTTGGGGGGCGCTAATGGCCGGTGGCTATCGAGTTCTTGAAGCAAATGCTTTTGACGTTCTTCTGGAGAAAAATCTTGATAATCAATACCGAGCGGCGCAAAGAGCGAGGCCAGCGCTTCGTGTAACCGGTCGGCATGTTCACGAATATCTAATGAAGCAAAGTGAAAACCGGTGACGGCCAAAATGCGGCGCACCCGAGTCAGGCGACCATCAGCCAAAAGGTCGCCGCCATGAGAGCGCAGCGAATGGTCCAGCATTTCAAGGTCGTCGGCAAATTGCTGGGCGCTTTGGTAACCGCCTGGTTTACGTTGTTTAGCGTCTTGTAGGCGCAAGATCATGGCGGCGCAACGTAATCGGTAGGGCTCGTTTTGGTTAGCGTTGGTAATGATTTCTGGGTGATCGGCAACATCGGTGGCCACCAAAGCAGCAAGTTGGGGGTTCACCGAATGGAGCCGACCGCTGACGCTTAGCACTTCAGCAAGTTCGGAGACCTCCACAACAAGCAGGTCCAAAGCCCGTTGGCGTTGAAGTTCAAGGACTTCGGTAGTGGTTTGGGCCGACACGTTGGGGTTGCCATCTCGATCGCCACCTACCCATGAACCAAAACGAATAGGCACCTGGGTGGCTTCGGTCTGTACCCCGAGGTCGCTCAGGGTGGCGGCCATGTCTTCAAACAGATCAGGCAAAGCATGGCGTACCGTTTGGCTCAGGTAATAGAGCACAAAGCGTGCTTCATCAAGCGGCCCGGGCCGTTCTTGACGAATTTCATCGGTTTGCCAAATGGCTTCAATGAGTTCGTCGATACGGCGATCGATGCGACGGTGGTCGGAGGTCGAGGCCAGTGGAGAACAGCGTTGCTCGATGAGTTCAGCAATGCGTGAAAGTTTGCTCAAGATTGAACGGCGGGTGGCTTCGGTGGGGTGAGCGGTAAAAACGGGACGCAACTCAGTGCGGGTTAAAAGTTCTGAAATTTCCTCCGGGCTCACCCCCGATTCGATGAGGTGCTGCACTGTTTCTTCGAAATGGCTATCTGACTTAGCGGCCCCCACATTGAGGTCTTCAATGCGGTGTACCTGTTCGGCCACGTTGGCCAAGTGAAAATATACGGTAAAAGCTCGCACTAAAGCGATGGCTTGTTGGGCATCGGTATCGGCCAAAAGAGCGGTCAAACTCTGAGTTACGCCTTCTGGCGCATCGTTTTGGCGGAGTTTTTGCGCTGACTGACGTACCAACTCAACGAGGTCGAGGAGTTCTTGGCCGTGCTGGCGCACCAAGGTTCCTCCCAGTTGGTGCCCTAAGCGGCGAATGTCGGCTCGTAGCGCAGCATCGGCGGTGCTGGTGGATTGCGGTTGGTCGGTGCTTTGCTGAACGTTCACTTGGTAAACGCTATCCGGTGAACGCCGGGACAGTAGATGAATTGCTCTAACCTAAACCCATGCGAGAAATTATTACCGACCTGCAGCGCTGGCAGGCCCAAGATAAAAAGATAGCGATAGTTCGAGTGGTGGACCTTGAAGGTTCTGGGCCACGTTTGCCGGGTGCCTCTATGGCGGTCAGCGAAGATAGTCAGGTGGCTGGGTCAGTTTCGGGTGGGTGCGTTGAGGGGGCGGTGGTAGTCGAAGCCTTAGAGGTTATAGCGACCGGTCAACCCCGCATGGTTACCTTCGGGTATAGCGATGATGAAGCTTTAGCGGTAGGGCTTACTTGCGGCGGCACCATTCACCTATTTTTAGAAATGTTGGATTGGTAGCCATGGCCGAAACCCCTCTTTTTGACCGGTTAGCAACCTTGCTCAGCAACGAAGAGCCGGTGGCTTTGGTGACGGTCATCGACGGCCCAAAAACTGGGGCCAAGCTTTTGGTTCGCCCGCTGCGAGTGACTGGTAGCGACGTGTGGGAAGGAACGTTAGGAAACGACGGGCTGGACCGGGTAGCCGCTCGAGACGCTCGCGGCGAACTCGCTGCGGGCCGTTCAGGGGTACGACACTATGGAACCCACGGCGAGGCTCGGGAAGAAGAAGTAAAAGTATTTATTGAGTCGTTTGCACCGCCCCCTCAAATGCTTATTTTTGGGGCGGTGGACTTTACCGGAGCTTTGGTAAAGGTAGCTAAAGTGCTGGGCTTTCGTGTCACGGTGTGTGATGCTCGCCCGGTGTTTGCTACTCACCAGCGGTTTCCCCAAGCCGATGAGGTAGTGGTGGATTGGCCAAACCGGCTTTTGGAAAAAGTTGGCCCTTCTTTGGGAGCACGTGATGCGGTTTGTGTGCTGACCCATGACAACAAGTTTGATGTCCCGGCAGTAGTTTCCGCGTTGACTACTCAAGTGGGTTACATCGGGGTTATGGGCTCTCGACGCACCCACGACAACCGGTTGCAGCGCTTTACCGAGGCTGGGGTGGACCAAGCAGGCCTCGACCGGTTGCGGTCACCCATTGGGTTAGACATTGGGGCCCGCACGCCAGAAGAAACAGCGGTTTCTATCATGGCAGAGATCATTGCTTTGCATACCGGCCGCTCCATGCAGGCCCTTTCGGCCACCAGCGGCCCTATCCACGACTAAACCTGATGACCGTTGCTGCAGTGGTATTAGCCGCCGGAGGGGGAACCCGCTGGACGGGACTGGGCCACAAGTTGCTGGCCCCGTTTCGAGGCCGACCGCTGGTCGCTTGGGCCATAGAGGCCGCTCAACAAGCAGAACTTGATGAACTTATTGTGGTCACCGGTGCCGTAGACCTTGCCGACCTGTTGCCAGCGAAAGCCACAGTGTTATTGAACCCGCAGTGGGAAACCGGTCAGGCCTCGTCGCTGCAGGTAGCGGCCACTTATGCGAAAACGAAAGGCCACGAAGCGATGATTCTGGGGTTGGGCGACACGCCGTTAGTGCCGACCAGCGCTTGGCAGGACGTAGCGCAAGAACCCGGTGACTTGGTGTGCGCCAACTTCGGCGGAGAGCGAAGGCCACCGTTTAAGGTGGCGGCAAAGCACTGGGCAGCGTTCCCTCGCCAAGGAGATCAAGGCGCCAGAGATTTACTCTTAGGGAGGGTGGCGCCGGTGACCGACGTATCCTGTGCCGGTAACCCGATCGACATTGACACCGTGGAGGATTTAGCACAATGGAATTGATCAACGACTTTGAAGTAGACGCCCCAGCAGCTTTGGTGTGGAGCATTTTGACCGATGTGGAACGCATCGCCCCCTGCTTGCCTGGAGCGCAACTCCAAGAAATCGAAGGAACCGAGTTTCGTGGCGCCGTCAAAATCAAAGTAGGCCCCATTACCGCCCAATACAAGGGTGCGGCCAGCTTTGTAGAACAAGACGATGAAAACTACCGAGCGGTATTACACGCCGAAGGGCGTGACACCCGCGGAGCAGGCAACGCTGCAGCAAACATTATTGCGCAACTCAAAACCACCGAAACTGGTACCCGGGTAACGGTGACCACCGAACTCAAAGTAACCGGCAAAGTAGCGCAGTTTGGTCGAGGCATCATGGCCGATGTGTCAAAGAAACTCATGAAACAGTTCGCCGACAACCTCAGCGAACTGATTGCTGCTTCCGACGCCGAACCCGCAGCACCAGTGGCCGAAGAATCTGGCGAAGAAACTCCTAACGAAAAACCAGAAGTAAAGATCATCGAATCTGAAGAGGTCGAAGCGGTCAACCTGCTTGACGCGGTGGGTGCACCGGTTATTAAGCGCCTGTTGCCTGTCTTAGCAGTAGCAGCCGTGGTCGTGCTCTTGATCATCATCTTTTAAAGATTTTGGGAGAACAACCCACACCCGCCGAAATTGAACGGGTGGCCGAACTCTTGGGCCGGCGCCCCGGCGGGGATTTCACCATTGTGGTGCGCGAGCCTGACGGCGACCCGGTGGTTATTCGCAACTATCCACTGTTGAACAGCGGACGCCCCATGCCCACCCGCTACTGGCTGGTCGGGCCAGCATTGCGTAGCCGCATCGGAACGTTGGAATCAAGCGGTGGGGTAAGAGACGCCGAAGCAACGGTGGATCCAGAAGAACTTGCTGCGGCGCATAAACGCTATGGGGCAGAGCGAGATGCAGAGATTCCCGATGACTACACCGGCCATCGTCCTAGCAACGGGGTAGGGGGCACCCGTCAAGGGGTGAAATGCTTGCATGCCCATTACGCCTGGTTTTTAGCAGGCGGCGACGACCCCGTGGGCCGTTGGGTACATGAACAGTTGGCCATTGACCATGAGTGAAACTCACCAAGAGTTGGTGGCCGCTATTGATTGTGGAACCAACTCCACCCGGTTGTTAATTGGCGACGGAAAACGCAGCGTTGAACGCCTTATGCGTATTACCCGACTGGGCCAGGGGGTGGAGGCCACCGGAAGTTTGGCACCAGAGGCTATTGCCCGAGTGGTTGCGGTTTTAGAAGAGTATCGACAGGTACTGGATGTCCATGGGGTGAAAAAGATCCGGATGACCGCCACCTCAGCGGCCCGTGATGCCAGCAACGCTGAAGAGTTTTTTGCGGCGGCCGAAAAAGCAGCGGGAGTACGCCCCGAATTGCTTTCTGGGCAGGAAGAAGGGCGACTCTCTTTTTTGGGGGCCACGGCAGACCTAAACCCTGAAGATGGACCGTTTGTGATTATGGATATCGGGGGAGGGTCTACAGAGTTTGTGGTGGGCACCACCGAAGCCGAAGAGGTGCTTTCGTGCGACATTGGGTGCGTACGGCTAACCGAAAAATGGATTGAGCACGACCCGGTGTTGCCCGAAGAACTGTTGGCTTGTTTAACCATTGTGGATGGCCACCTTGACGACGTAAAACGAGAGGTCCCAGGTATTACCACGGCCGCCACTTTGGTGGGCCTGGCCGGAACGGTGTCGGCGGCGGCGGCCATCGAACAAGGGTTGGCGGTCTACGACCAAGATCGCATCCACCATTTTCGCTTAACCAAAGAAGCAGTAGAAGATATTTTTCGCACCCTGGCTACCGAAAATCGTGAAGAACGCTTAGCGAACCCCGGGTTAGAAGAACAACGAGCAGACGTTATTATGGGCGGCCTTTGTGTGCTGGTCAAGGTGATGCGGCGCTTTGGTTTTCAAGAATGCTTAGTGTCAGAAAAAGACATTTTAGATGGCCTGATTTTTTCGCTAGTTAACGGGTAAGATTCGGAAATTTTTCATCATCAGGAGCCTTCAGGGAGGCCACCAATGCCAGTATCTGATCGTGTGCTTATGGGGCCCGGCCCCGGGAACCCGTACCCCGAGGTCATGTCTGCCTTGAGTCGTCCCTTGTTGGGTCACCTCGACCCAGAGTTCATTGCTTTGTTGGATGAAACCTGTGATCGTTTGCGGCAAGTGTTTCACACCACCAACCCGCTTACTTTTCCGGTTTCGGGTACCGGGTCGGCGGGTATGGAAGCCACCGTGGTCAACATGGTGGGCCCCGGCGACACCATAGTGATAGGGGTAAACGGGGTGTTTGGCGGTCGTTTGTGCGATGCGGCTGGTCGCACCGGTGCCGAAGTCATACGAGTAGATGCGGAGTGGGGCCATACCCTGAACCCAGAACTGCTACTCCAGGCCCACCCCAGCCCCAAGGTGATAGCGGTGGTGCACGCCGAGACCTCTACTGGGGTGTGTAACGACTTAGAAGAACTCGGCGCCGGTAAAGGTGATGCTCTCTTGCTGGTGGACGCCGTGACCTCATTGGGTGGCATACCCACAGACTTTGATGCTTGGGGGGTAGACGTGGCCTACAGCGGGACACAAAAATGTTTGGGCACCCCACCGGGGTTATCGCCGGTAACTGTTTCGCCTCGGGCCTTGGAACGTGCTGTACCAAAATCACCGTCCTGGTATTTTGATTTTAAAGCTATTGCCGCTTATGTAACTGGGGGCGGTGCCCGGGCTTACCACCACACGGCTCCTATCTCGATGATTTTTGCTTTGCATGCAGGCCTCGGTGTGGTGCTCGAAGAAGGCTTAGATGCGGTGATAGTTCGGCATAAAACCTGTGGCGACTTACTTAAGGAAGGTTTGCTTGAACGAGGGTTCACCCTCTTTGCGCAAGAGGGTTACCGCTTGCCGCAACTAACTTCGGTGGTGGTTCCTCAAGATCGGTTACCGGTCGGACAAGACGAGGCCGCAGTTCGTCGCCTGCTTTTAGATCGCTACGACATAGAAATCGGTGGCGGTTTGGGCCCAGTGGCCGGCCAAGTTTGGCGCATCGGCACCATGGGCCACACCGCCCGAGAAAGCAACGTTTTGATGCTGTTGGGGGCGTTGGACGAGATTCTCGTTTAGCCGAGGTGGTGCTGCCTGTTTCTGTCGGCCACAATAGCGGTATGGAAGAAACACCAACGCTGCGGGGTAAGCGGGTGCTTTTGCGCCCGGTAGAGACGCAAGATTTTGGTGCATGGCAAGAGATTCGGCAGCGGAACCGCCAGTGGCTCACCCAATGGGAGCCACGGCGCGAGGCGGGGAGCGTTGACCCGTCGCAAGATGAAAAAGCTTTTGCGGTACGTTGCCGGTCACGCCAGCGAGAACGCCAACTGGGGGTCGGTTGGGGCTTTGGAGTTTTTGTAGAAGACGCCTTGGTGGGAGAAATAAATATAAACAACGTGGTGCGTGGGGCTTTTCAGAGCGCCCATGTTGGGTATTGGGTAGATCAGAAACAGGCCGGCCAGGGGTACACCCCAGAAGCTTTAGCGGTGTTATTGCGTTTCGCTTTTGACGTAGTGGGCTTGCACCGCATACAGATTTCTATAGTGCCTCGCAACGTGGCTTCGCGGCGGGTGGTGGAAAAACTTGATCTTCGATGCGAGGGCTTAGCGGAACGCTATTTAGAGATTTCCGGTACTTGGGAAGACCATCTGAAGTTTGCTTTTACTGCTGAGGAGTGGGCGGTACGGAGGGAAGAGTTCGCCCGAAGATGGCTTGAGGTTTAGCTTTTTTTAGCGATGCGGTTTTTGAGTTTGGCGACCATTTCGGTAAACGCCGGTTGTTGCATAGACCATTGTTGGGGTTCAAGTTCGAGTTGAACCGAAGCCACCGATTCGGTGACGGCGGCCCCCGCATGCAGGGTTTCTTTAGTGCGAGCTACCAAATCTCGTGGGTGCCCAGCGGCGCGAGCGGCGTGGGCTACCGCTACGTCAATGAGATCTTCGTCGCTTACGCATTCCCAAGCAACTCCGCGTTGGGCGGCTTGTTGGCCGTCTAAAATCTGACCAAATAAGACCATGGCTTTGGTGGTGGCTAAATCGGTGATGTTACGCAGGCGCCAAGTGTGGCCGCCCCCCGGGTGGAGGCCAATGTCTAAAAACCGAGTATCGAAGCGGGCGGACTCCCCGGCGATAACCAAGTCGCAGCCCAAAATCATGTTCATGCCGGCCCCTACGGCGGCGCCATTTACGGCGGCTACGGTGGCTAGTGGGGAGTGGGCTACTTTTAAAAACCCGGAATAGATTTCAGGTAAGGCGCCGCCTTGGGTTTGCCCGGCTTCGAGCAAGTCGTCCAGCACGGCCCCGGCGCAAAAGGCGCCACCGGCACCGGTAAGCACCACGGCGCCGATGTTTTCATCGGCTTCGAGTTCGTCAAAGGTAGTTAACAAAGCTTCGTTTAATTCAGCCGAAACCACGTTGCGCCGTTCGGGGTCGTTAAAAGTAAGCAGAGCAACTCGGCCACGGATTTCTTTTAGCAAAATGTCCATGAGGTAGTTTGCCACAAACGCCGGTGAGTGCGACTAAGCGGGTGGGCTCTAGGGTAAGCAACAATGAACTCTCCTCATCAAAAATCAACGGGACGGTACCCCGCTATGAGGCACCGCAATTACCGTTTGTTCTGGACTGGCGGCCTCATTACCAACAATGGTCGTTGGATTCGTATGGTGGCGGGAAGTTGGGTGATGTATACCCTGACGGATTCCGCATCGTGGGTAGGGTTTGCTGCCTTCGCCAGCATGGTTCCGATGTTTGTGATGAATCCGCTTTCTGGTTGGATTTCTGATCACCGCAACCGCCGCAATACTTTGCTCATCACTAATGGATTGCAAGCGGTGGTGGCGGTAATGATGGCTTTAGTCTGGGCGCAGGGAGTGTCAAGCCCCTGGCCGTGGGTGGTGCTACTTGCGGTTGGTGGGATGATTAATGGTGTTCGTTTGCCGGTTTGGCAAGCTTTTGTTGCTGAGTGTGTTCCTCGCTCCGAGTTGCCGAATGCCATTGCCCTAAACTCCACCCAGTTCAATGCCGCTCGAGCAACCGGGCCGGCCATTGGTGGCTTGATCATCGGTACTTGGGGCCCGGGGTGGGCTTTGCTCGCTGTAGCGATCTTTCATTTGCCGGTGGCTATTGCTTTGGTCCTTATCGACCCGACAAAACTGGTCAGTGGGCAAGTGGGTGATCCTGAAAACCAACCAACGGTTTGGGGTGGTTTTCGTGAGGGGGTGCGCTATGTGTGGGGCGCTCCGGGCATTCGGACGGCCATTTTGTCGGTCATGCTTATTGCTGCCTTTGCCATGCCTTTGGTGCAACAGGTGGTGGTGTTTGCCGAAGAGGTTTTTGAAGTGTCGCCGTTCTGGTTTGGCGTGCTTGGTTCGGCACAAGGTATCGGTGGGGTTTTGGTGGCTCCGTGGGTAGCGGGGATGGCGGGTAATTTGCGGCGCTCACGAGTGCAGGTGGTGTCGCTGGTTGGTTACGGAGTGGCTGTAGTAATTTTCGGGTTGGCTCCCTCGTTTTGGGTGGGCTTTGCTGCCTTAATGGTTATTGGTGGGGTTCATTTATTGTCGGCTACCAACTTGAACTCAACGGTTCAACTGCAAGTAGATGATGCCGTGCGGGGCCGGGTGATGGCTATTTATCTGCTGGGCATGTTGGGGGTTATGCCGTTTTCTAACTTGCTGGTGGGTGCGTTAATTTCGGCTTTTGGCCCGCGCCCGGTGGTGGTTATTGGGGGCGTGTTGCTGGGTCTGGGTGGGCTCGGGCTTTTTTGGTCAGGAAAACTTGACCACCTTGACGATTAGTAAGGGCAACGAGACGGTCACCAAGAAGGTTGCTCTTCGAGAAAAGAGCGACCAGTTTCGCAGGTTTCAGCCAGATCGCACCAACGACACTGTGGCCCAGCAGAAGTGGTGGGGGCAATCTTGTGGTGGATCAAGTCCATGTAGATAGCGGCGGCGTCGGCCACCCGAGCCACGGTGGCCATCAATAAATCTTCGGTTACTGCTTCGGGTATAAAATGTGCAGAATCTAAGTAATAGGAGGCCAAGAGGCGGGGTGGCACTCCGATGCGTAAGGCCTCGATGAGGGCGTAGAAACGGAGGTCTTCGGTGTGGAGGGGCGAGAAGTTTCCGGTTTTTAAGTCGATGATGACTTTGCCTGCTCGGTGTCCTTCGGCTACTCCGAGGGTCAGGTCGGCTCGCCCTGACAAAATGAGTCGCCCGCCGCAGAGTTCAGACCGTAAACGGCTTTCGCTTACCGGTCGCCATGCCGGCCGCAGCGGTGGCCAGCATTCTAAATATTTGGTGAAAGCATCAAGAGATTCGGAACGCAGTTCGGCTCGCTCTACTTCGGTGCAGCCTTGAAGCCAATCTCCGAGGCTGCTGGAATCTTGTTCGTAGCGGGCCAGGACTTCGTCAATGATGACCGGGGGTTCAATTTCTCGTCGCCAGTTGATGGCCAACTCAACGGCTTTGTGGACAATGCTGCCTCGGGCAATGTTGACGGCCCACACAAATTCTTGTTCTTGTTCGTGGAGGTAACGGGTTTGGCATCCGTGGAGTTGGCCAAGTTGGTGTTTGGCCAAGAAGAGATCTTGGCCCGGGGGGAGTGTCTCTATGAGGGGCTCTACGGCGGTTTCCAATGCGGAGCGAAGGTGGTGGCGCAGGTCTTCGGCAAAAAGAGGACGCTCCTCAAGCCGTGCACCGAGTTGTTCTACGACCGCTTGTTGGGCGGGGTTGAGTTGCTGCTCTGGGGGGCTGGAGGTCGTTTCTGGCGTGTTCATTTCCCCATTGTCACACCCCTAGTAGATAATAGAAGTGATGGAAGCCATGTCACTACGATTCGCAGAGGTCGCCCGCTCGTTAGGTCGAGCGGGTCGCTTAATAGCTTTAGACGTTCCGACCTTTCGGAGCCCTCCGGGGCTGTTGGGTGTGCAACGCACTATTCGTCGCCGGAGCGACAAAGCCACCATTTCTGTGGTGGTACGGGAGCGGCCTTGGGGGGCAGTAATCGCCGACATGGTTGAGGGCGTGGTGGTAGCCAATGGCTTGAGCGGGTCCCGAGCCGACATTGCTCGCTCGGCTTTGTGGCTGGCGGTCGACAGTGACGCTTTAGCCGCTTAACGAGAAGCATTTTTGAGAAGAACCTTGCTGGTTTGTGCTTAGTAAGGCAATCGTTGGCTAACGTAGGCAGTGGTTTCTGCCCGGATGGCGGAACAGGTAGACGCAGTGGGCTTAAACCCCGCGGCTGTTAATAACAGCGTGTGAGTTCAAATCTCACTCCGGGCACAAACCTAAAATTGTCGGGTTAACCCGAGGGGTTACTTTTGCGATCGCAAAGTAAGTCTCGGCCTTCCCAAATAGCTGGGTCTTGGGTGTAGTCAACGGAAAAACGCTCGGCGGGCAGGTCGTCTACCCACTTGCCGTTCAACGTTAGTGAGGCCGCCAACTGGCCCAAGGGGTCTGCCCATTTGGCGCTTCGACCGTTGCCGCCAATGGCCGAGTAAAGCAAGTCCGGTACTAAAACGTCGATATACGGCATGGCGTGGGTGGTGTAGGTAATGACGCACCGCTGGGTGTGCCAGGCACTGGCTCGCAGGCCAGGGTAAGTGGCTTCAATGGAACTACGCAGCGCCTCAACCATACGATCGCTGTCGCCCGAACGGTACCAGGCGTTTATGTCGGCTTCGGTGTCGATCCAACGGTCAGCGGTGGTGTTGGTGCCCCATTTCAACATGGTGCGCCCATCGGGGTAAGTGATGGGCGCCACAGTATAAATATCGCCGGCCGCCGGGTGGTCAATGACGTAATGCATGACCGGAAGGTTGGCTAAACGTTGGGCCTCCGGGGCGTCGAGTTCGGCCAATAAAACCATTTCGGTTTTGCGGCGCAAAGCAACCGGCCGGGGGAGTAGCCCGCTGAGGTTGCTCCAGGCCCCGGTGGCCACCAAGGCCTTTCGGGCTGTCACTGTTTGTCCATCGGCCAAGGTAACGGTGGCCTTTTGCTGCTCAAGGTCCAAACCAATGGCGGGAAAGCCAAAGACTTGAGCATCGGAGGCTCGGGCGCCGTTTAGTTGGGCCGCCACCAAAGCCCGGGGGTCGAGCGCCCCGCCGGTGCCGGGTTCTAAAAAGCCCACCATGTCCGCAGGGAAGCTAATTTCTGGCCAACGCTGCGCCATGGCTACTGCGTCTCGCACCTCCACCCCATGGCCCGGCGGCAGAGCGGCTACGGCCCGGGCTAAGCCTTCATCGTCTTGGGGGCGAGAAACAAATAAATGCGCCGGTCCGCTAAAAACTTGAGTATCGCTGAACCTTTCAATAATGGGCTGAGCGGCTTCGGTACGCCTTGACAATTCGGTTTCTACCTCACCAAGGTAAAGCTTGCGCGAGAGCCGCGAAACATCGTGAAAGGCACCAAAAGGACCGGTGTGGGTTTCTGGGGTTGCCGGTTCTGGTGGAGCGATGACTGCTACCGAAGCACCAGACTGTGCCAAATGGCGAGTCGCTGAGGCACCGATAATTCCTCCGCCGACCACTACTACGTCAAACATGGCCCCAGATTAGATCATTGGGTGTCGCTGAACAGACTTGGGCAACTAAATCAACAGAGCGGTACCGACAATGGTTAATAAAGCGCCTACCCAAGCCCCGAGCGACGGGCTGCGTCGGGTGACTATCCAAAGTAACGGCAACATGATTACGGGGGTGGTGCCGGCCAAAATGCTCGCTACACCGGTATCGCCGTGCCCGATGGCGTAAAGCAACAGGGTGGCCCCAGCCACCATGGCTACGGTGGAACTAAAGAACATACGGTTCCAGTCGCCCCGTAAAATTGGTGTTCGTTCGGTCGACTTGGCGAGGCGATCAATGGGTTTGGCGAAAATCCAGAGCAAGGGCAGGGCAAAAAATACTCGTACGGCAGACACCGTAAGGGTGTCGGATCCATGTTCGAAAACCGGTTTGATCGCTAAAGCGCCTACCGCCTGGCCTAAGGCGCCTAAAGAAGCCCACATAGCCCCCACCTTGAGCGGGCCATCTACCCGTTCAAAAACGGCATCGGCAACGCCGCGGCGAGAACCAAAGTTCACCGCCAACATGACCCCGCCTACCGTGCAGATGGCGCCCAACAGGGCCCAAGAATGTAACGCCTCGCTATATAAAATAACCCCGCCGAGCGCCGCTATTGGGGCGTTGGTAGTAAAAAGTACTGAGGTGCGGCGCGGCCCGATGCGTTCCATGGCCACAAAAAGTCCGAGGTCACCAATAACGAGCCCAACCACCGAAGAAAGAAAGATCAGCCATAAATCGCCGAGAGCGATGCTGGACCACTCCCCGCGAAAAAGGGCGATAAAAAGTAAAACTATTCCAGAAAGAATAAGACGGAGGCGGCAAAACCTTGGCCCGCCCAGGCGGCGTACCGGTTCGGCAGCCACCAGGCTGCTTAAGGCCCACATGGTGGCTGCCAGCAAGGCAGCAATTTGGTATGGCATAGAGAGTAAGTCAATCAGAAAAAGCAGGGAAGCGGTGAGTTGGCATGGTGATTTAAAGCCGCAAGTTGTGTAAAAGTGCGTTATGGAAAAAATCCAAGAAATCAGAGCGACCGGAGGATGCGACTGCGGAGGCGTGCGCTACCGAGTAACCGGGCCTTTGCGTAACGTGGTGGACTGCCACTGTGAGCCGTGCCGGCGTATTACTGGCCACCATATGGCCGCTACCTCGGTGGCCGAGAGGGATCTGCACTTTGACACCAAGGAAGCCCTCACCTGGTACCAGCGGACCCCCACGGTGCGTTACGGGTTTTGTGGCCACTGCGGAGCGTCGTTGTTTTGGGCAGCCACCGACAAACCTGAGCGAGTTTCGATTACTGCAGGTTCGCTAGATCAACCCACTGGGCTAATAACTGAAGAAATTATTTATGCGGCAGAAGCAGGCGACTATCACCGTTTGGACCCTGATGTACCCGCTTTACCCGGTGACCATTAAGTAGAAAGCCTTGATTTCTGGGCTTTTCTTCAAAAGGTGGCATACTTAAGGTCATGCGTAACGATATGTCCGAAGAACGAATTGCTATTTTCTTAGATTACGAGAACTTAGCCATCGGGGCCCGAGAGAACCTGGGGCAACGTCGCTTTGATTATGCCCCTATTGCCCGAGCCATGGCCGAGCGAGGACGGGTGGTGTATCGCCGGGCCTATGCCGATTGGAGTCGCTTTGATGAAGACCGCCGTGACCTGACCCGACATCATGTAGAGCTCTTGGAAATCCCGCAACGCATGGGGACCAGTCGCAAAAACTCTGCCGATATAAAAATGGTGGTCGACGCCCTCGAGTTGGCTTTTGAACGGGACTACATCACTACCATCGTGTTGGGCACTGGAGACAGCGACTTCACCCCACTGGTACATAAACTCCGTGAACTTGACAAACGAGTCATTGGTATCGGGGTAAAAGAGTCCACCTCAAAGTTGTTGCCCCCAGCTTGTGATGAGTTTTTGTTTTACGAACGCCTCGAAGGAGTACGGAGTCAAAGCGCTGATGCTGATACAGAAAGCGAAGAAGAGACTCCCTCGTTGGATGAGTTAGTGATCTCTACGCTGGCCGGCATGCAAAGCACCAACGACGAAGTGCGAGCCTCAACGCTGAAACGGGCCATCGTGCGTATCGACCCTACGTTTAACGAATCCGACCATGGTTTCCGCGGGTTCACCGAACTTTTGCGCCATTTGGCCGAGCGTAAAGTGGTGGAGCTTAACGGTCCGCGCCGTGACCCTGAAGTAGATTTAGTGACCGGTGCTGGCCCCGCTCAGGCAGCGTTTGATTTATTGGCGGCCGTAGTTGCCGAGACCGCTGGAAAAAATGGTGCCCCTTTGTCGGGATTAAAAACCGAGCTGGTTCGTCGTGAACCAAAGTTCAACGAACGTGCGGTGGGCTATCGAGGTTTCTTGCAGTTCTGCAAAGCGGCCGCCGCCCGCGACTTGGTAACTATGCGCTGGGACGAAAAACGCGGCGACTACCTGCTCACGGTAAGCAAATAGTCTTGAGCGGGACCACCTACGGTCGCTGGCAAAAACTTAAAAGTTAAAACGTCTTTAGCGGGCAAAAAATTCTTGGAAAGAACTAATAAGTAGATCTTCGGCTTGATCATCAATACCCAAGTGAGTTACTAAACGCATGGTGGGTTTCCAAGGAAAAAAGCCAATGCCTTGGGTGGTTAGATGGGCGTCTAACGCATCGTGAAGTTCGGCTGGTGGGGTGATCCACAACATATTGGTGGCTTGCACCACGCCGAGGCCCTCGAGGCTCGATAAAGCAGCCGCTATACGTTCGGCCCGACGATGATCTTCAACAAGGCGCTCTACATGGTGATCGAGGGCATAGAGGCCGGCGGCCGCTAAGTGCCCGGCTTGGCGGGTGCCGCCACCCAACATTTTTCGCATGCGAAAAGCTTGAGCAATAGTTTTTTTGTCGCCCACCAGAACCGAGCCGGTGGGAGCACCAAGACCCTTTGAGAGGCAAAGCGAAGCGGTCTCTACCTGGCTAGTAAAAGCCGAAATAGGCACCTCAAGTGCGGCGGCCGCATTAAAAAGGCGAGCCCCATCAAGGTGCACCACCATGTCGTTCTGGTGAGCCACCGCCGCTAATTCGGTGACCAGTTCCACTGACTGCACATGGCCATTTGTGGTGTTTTCTAAACACAGCATGCGGGTTACCGGGTGGTGCTGGTCGGGTTCTTTAACGGCAGATGCCACTTCGGCCGGGTCGATGCTGCCTCGATCGTCAACCGCCAAGGGCCATGGCGCTAACCCGCCAAAAGCCGACGCTCCGGAAGCTTCGTTGATCAAAATATGGTAGTTGCGGCCAATGAGGTATTCGTCGCCCCGTTGCCCGTGAGCGAGTACGGCGGCCAAGTTGGATTGGGTGCCCGAAGAAAGAAAAAGAGCAGCTTCTTTACCGGTCAGGTCGGCCATTCGTTCTTGGAGTTCATTGACCGTGGGGTCTTCGCTAAAGACGTCGTCGCCCACTTCGGCGGCTGCCATAGCGGCTCGCATGGGGGCGGTGGCTTGGGTAATGGTGTCGCTACGAAAGTCTGTCTGCATGGCTTTAAGTTATCGGCGAAAACTCTGTTGGGGTTAACCGGCCTTGGGAAGCACGAAAAAAGCGATGGCGATGTAATGCAAGGTGGCCCCAACAATGGTGCATAGGTGGAACACTTCGTGAAAGCCAAAGGTGCCTGGCCAAGGGTTGGGTTTTTGAAAAGCAAAAATCAAGGCGCCCCCGGTGTAAAGCAGGCCACCAAGTAGCAGAAGCAAGAAGGCGGCTACGCCGAGTTGGTGCCAAGCATCAGTTATCACCGGCAGCAACGACCAACCAATGATGAGGTAGGGAAGAGCTACGGCCCAGTTGGGAGCGTGAGGAAAGCGTAAATAAATAACAATGCCGCTAGTTGCTCCTAGCCACACCACCCAAAGTACCAAGGTGCCCGCCCACGGGGAGAGCACGAAGACCGCTACTGGGGTATAAGTGGCGGCGATGGCCACAAAAATGGTGATGTGGTCAATTTTTTGCATCAGGGTTTTCTTCGACGGGCTCCAATCAATGCGGTGATAAAGAGCCGACACGCCAAAGAGGGCTACCATCGAAAGAGAGTACAAAGCGATGATGAAACGAGGCCCTACACCAGGGGCTTTGGCGATCATCAGGGGGGCCAAAGTCAGCGCAGAGATAAAGGCTGCCCGATGCGAGACTCCACGAAACAAGGGCTTGGGGGCAGGAAAGTTCATGACCCAAAACACGCTAGGTGCTTTTTACAGACTTAACCGTGTTCATGGCGGTTTTTTAAGGCAGAATCTCCTCAAGAAATGAGGGGAACTGTCTTGACCAAAGTAGACAACGCAGAAACTTACGACTACCTGATCGTGGGCGGCGGTTCGGCGGGTTGTGCGCTGGCCAACCGGTTAAGCGCTGACCCAGAAAATCAGGTGTTGTTGCTGGAAGCGGGCCGACGAGATTGGAAAGTCGATGTGGTGATCCACATGCCGGCGGCGTTGTCTATGGGTATCGGCAACCGGTTCTACGACTGGATGTACGAATCCGAGCCAGAGCCCGAAATGGGCGGCCGCCGGGTGTATCACGCTCGAGGCAAAGTGTTGGGTGGGTCGTCGTCAATAAATGGGATGATTTTTCAGCGAGGTAACCCCATGGACTACGACCGGTGGGCGGCCACCGAAGGCTGCCAACAATGGGATTGGGCGCATTGTTTGCCGTATTTTCGCCGTATGGAAACCTGCTTGGCTGGTGAGGATCAATGGCGAGGTGGTGAAGGTCCCCTGAAATTAGAGCGCGGCCCGGCCAGTAGCCCGCTGTTCAAAGCCTTTTTTGAAGCGGTGCAACAAGCCGGCCACCCCATGACCGATGACGTCAACGGTTACCGCCAAGAGGGTTTTAACGCTTTTGACCGCAACGTGCATCGAGGGCGGCGCTTGTCGGCCGCTCGGGCATATTTGCACCCCGTGATGAAGCGCAAAAACTTAAAGGTCGTGACCAAAGCGCAAGCCACCAGGTTCCTTATGGATGGCACCCGAGTAATAGGGGTGGAGTACACCAAGCGAGGCCGCTTGCACCAGGTGCGGGCCGCTGAAGTGATTTCGTGTGCCGGAGCCATTAACACGCCACAGTTGCTGCAACTCTCCGGTATCGGACCGACTGCGGTGCTCAAAGCGGCTGGGGTGACTCCGGTGGTGGACCTCCCCGGGGTGGGTGAGAACCTGCAAGACCACTTGGAGGTGTATGTGCAGTACGCCTGTAAAGAACCGGTGTCGTTAGCGCCTAATTTGGCCTGGTGGCGTAAACCATGGATTGGCTTGCAATGGTTGTTCCGTAGGGGCCCCGGGGTTTCGAATCATTTTGAAGCGGGCGGGTTTTTACGTAGCAACGATGAGGTTCCGTGGCCCAATTTGATGTTCCACTTTTTACCTATCGCTATCCGTTATGACGGTTCGGTGCCTTCGGCGGGCCATGGCTACCAGTTTCATATCGGGCCCATGTTTTCTAACAGCAAGGGGTGGGTGCGCATTGACTCGAACGACCCACTGGCTAAACCTAAATTGCAGTTCAACTATTTATCTACCGTCGAAGACCGCCAAGAGTGGACGGAAGCTATTGAAGTAGCGCGCAATATTATGAGCCAACCGGCTTTTGACCGCTACAACGACGGGGAGATTTCACCGGGACCGGAGGTCACCGGGCCCGAAGCGGTATTGGAATGGGTGCGCAAAGATGCTGAAACGGCGTTGCATCCGTCTTGTACGGCCCGCATGGGTAACGACCCGCTCGGGGTGGTGGACCCCACCAGCATGCGGGTTCATGGCGTGCAAGGCCTGCGGGTGGTGGATGCTTCGGCCATGCCCACGCTAACCAACGGCAATATCTATGCCCCGGTCATGATGATGGCTGAGCGGGCCGCTGACTTGATCTTAGGAAACGAAATGCTGCCGCCCAGCGACGCACCGCAGTATCGACATGGCGAATCGGAGATGAACCTATGACTTTGCAAATTCCTTTAGGCTCACGAGTGAGGAAGTCCCCATTTTTTGATGCGTTGGTCGCTCATGGGTTGACCCATGTCACGGTCTATAACCACATGTTGATGCCTGCTTCCTTTGGTGACCCGGCCGAGGAATACACCGCTTTGATGGAGCGGGTTTCTTTGTGGGATGTGTCTTGTGAACGCCAGGTAGAAATTGTGGGGCCGGATGCTTTTGCTTTGGCGCAGTACGTGTCGGCCCGTGACCTTGAGGGTATGCGGGTAGGCCAGGTGCGTTACGCCCCGCTTTGCGATCACCAAGGGACGCTGATTAACGACCCCATGGTGTTGAAGTTGGCCGATGACCAGTACTGGTTGTCGATTGCCGACTCAGATGTTTTGTGGTGGGTTAAGGCAGTAGCGGCGGAGCGAGGCATGGATTGTCGGGTATTCGAGCCAGATGTTTCGCCACTGGCTGTGCAGGGGCCTCGTGCCGAAGACACGGTGGCCGACCTGTTGGGGGAGTGGGTGCGCAAGGTGCCGTTCTTTGGTTTTGTGGCCACTGAACACCATGGCATCCCTGTGGTGGTGTGTCGTTCGGGGTGGAGCGGCCAAGGCGGGTTTGAATTGTTTTTGCAAGATGGCTCTCGGGGTATGGATTTGTGGAACTTGGTGTGGGCGGCCGGCGAGAAGTTCGGCATCCACCCCGGTGGCCCTACTTTGAACGAGCGCATCGAGTCGGGTTTGTTTTCTTATCGGGCTGACTGCGGTGGGGAAGCCACTCCGTTAGAAGTTGGCTTGGGGCGCTTTTTGTCGCTGGATCGGACTGACGATTTTATTGGCAAAGAGGCCTTGTTGGCTGAGCAAGCAGCGGGGCCGAAACGCCGGTTGGTTACCGTGTTGTTGTCGGGGGAGCGCTTGACGGACACCAGCGAACACCCGTGGCCGGCCCTGGATGCCGATGGCCAGGCCGTGGGTGAGGTGCGGGTCGCTACTTGGTCACCCAAGCACGAATCCAACTTGGCGATAGTTCTGGTGGCTTCCTCGGTGGCCGGCGGCCATTTCACTACCACCACTCCGGCGGGTGAAGTTCTCGCCGCTACCCATCTCAACTTTTTCGGCGAGTAACTAAAGATGTCTGGGCCGGACCCCAGGCATCTCAAATATCTTTAGTCCCCAGACATCTTCTTAGTTGCTTTGCCCAATAGGGAGATACCAGAGGACTGGCCCTAGATGCATCCTCAGCCACAGGTATCTCTTTTAAATATGAAACATGGGGCCAGGCCCCATGTCTCATCTAGGGGAGGGGAGAAGAGGGGTAGGGTTTAGGACAGCAACCACCGATGGAGAGAGAGTTTGATGCATAGTCACCAGCACCATTCGGCCGCTGGATCGTTGCGCATGGCTTTGGGTGCCAACACCGTGTTGCTGGTGGCGCAAGTTGTCGGCGCCGTGGTTTTTGGGTCGTTGGCTTTATGGGCCGACACGGTGCATCAAGGCTCAGATGTTCTTTCGCTGATAATTGCGGTGCTCGCGGTAGCCATGGCGGCCCGAGGGGCCACCAGTCGTTATAGCTTTGGCTTGAAACGGGCCGAAGTTATGGGGGCGCTCATCAATGCTGTTTTGCTCGTGGCGGCCGCTCTTTGGATCGTGGTGGAAGCCACCCGCCGCCTTGGCGACCCACCAGAAGTCAACGGCTTGGGCGTGTTCTTAGTGGCTTTAGTTGGTTTAATCGTTAATGGGGGAAGCGCTTGGCTGTTGAAACGCACCGGCGACCAAAGCGTAAACGTGGCCGGGGCAGCCCTGCACCTGCTCAGCGACGCCGCCGGTTCGCTGGGGGTAGTAATCGCCGGAGTGGCCATCATGGTGTGGGATGCCCGCTGGGTAGACCCGGCAGTCTCCTATTTGATCGCTGCCTTGGTGTTGTGGTCTGGGGTGGGCTTAGTTCGACGCACTATCCATATTCTCTTAGAAGGCACTCCACAAGACATTGACCTTGACCGCATCAACGAGGTCATGATCGGCCATCCACAAGTTTCCGATGTGCACCACTTGCATATTTGGTCGGTGGATTCCACCACCGCGGCGCTCAGCGCCCACGTGGTGGTAGCCGCTGACACCCTGCACGATGCCCAAGAAATCAGTGCAGAACTTGAAGGCGAACTTCAGCAAATAGGTATTTCCCATGCCACCTTGGCCCTGGAATGTCACCCGTGTCAGGGCGCAGACTGCCGATAATTAGATTGGCCAGTAGCTATATCGGCAGGTTGCCGGTAGCGGCCGCCGTAGAACCTGAATCGGTAAAGGCATTAATGGTGCGCTGGGCGATACGCATTTGGTGCACTTCGTCAGCGCCATCGGCAAAACGAGCCCACCGGGCGTGTTGGTACATGTCGGCTAGCGGGGTGTCGGTGGAATACCCCAAGGCCCCGTGCACCTGAATAGAGCGATCGATAATGCGGCCCAAAGCGTTGGCTACAAAATGCTTGGCCATGGAGACCTCAGACTTGAAGTCTTCACCGCGGTCAATTTTATAAGCGGCATGCAAAACCATAAGTTTGGATTGGTACAACTCCATGGTGGAGTCAGCAATCATCCACTGGATACCTTGTTTTTCAGCCAGCAATGATCCGTGGCTAAAGCGCTCCAGAGATCGCTCGACCATCATGTCTAACGCAGTTTCGGCTTGAGCGATCCAGCGCATGCAATGCGCTAAACGAGCCGGACCCAACCGGTACTGACCCAAGAGGTGCCCTTGGCCACGGCCGCCGAGCATCTGTGACTCATGCACCCGGAGATCCTCAATGAGTATCTCGCTGTGCCCCGTGGCCCCATGCATGGTTTCAATCTGACGCACATCGTTCCACCCCTCTTGAGGGAGGTCAATAATGAACGCCGTGTTAGCAGCCTGGGGCAGGTCGGGGTCCTCTTCGGTGCGGGCAATCAAAATAGCAAAATTGGCTCGATGGGCATTCGAAATAAACCATTTGTGTCCGTTAAGTACCCACTCTTCTCCGTCGGGGTAGCCACTGGTGCGAATCAACGTCGGGTCCGAGCCCGCAACTTCCGGCTCGGTCATAGCAAAACAAGACCACGAGCGGCCCGAACACAAAGGCTTAAGGTATTTTTCTTTCTGCTGGTCAGTACCCCAATGCAACAAGGTGTGCATGTTGCCTTCATCGGGGGCCTGACAGTTCAACACCCACGGGCCATAACGAGACCGAGCGGCCTCGGCTTGCACCATGGCCAGCTCCACATGGCTGAGCCCCATACCGCCCCACTCAACAGGCATATGAGGCAACCAGAGCCCTTCGGCGTGGGCCAACTTGCGCATGGCCACCAAAGCCTCGATGCGCTCGCTGCCCTCTAAGGACGGTTCGTCGCCTTTTCCTTCAATGCGCTGCTCCCCGGGCCGCACCACGTCATCAACAAAGGTACGTACCCGAGAGCGAATCGCTTCGAGTTCCGGAGTGAGGGAAAAGTCAATGGCCATGTATTGGTTGCCTGTATCTCGCCGGCGGGGTTTAAATAGTGTGGCCGGGGCGACCGGGGCCTTCGGCGGGGTTGCCGTCCATGCCGGAATTGAGTTGCGCATTGGCCATCAACTCAGCCATCAGATCGCCCAAGTCGGCGGGGTCATCAGGTTGGGTTCCTGATGGACCCAACTGCCATTGCTCAGAAATGCCTAAACGGTTACCCACCACGTCAAAGACGCGGCCGGTTACGTTCTGAGCAGCCTCGCTGCATAACCAAGTAGCGGGTACAGCAATCCAGCGAGGACCCATTGCTTCACGGGTTTCTTCATCCATAGCGCTAAAGCCCGGCAAATCAGCGGTCATCCGGGTGTACGCCCCCGGGGCCAAACAGTTAACGGTGACCCCGTATTTGGTTAACTCAATAGCGGTGATGATGGTAAAAGCAGCGATGCCCGCTTTGGCGGCCCCATAGTTGGCTTGCCCCACGTTGCCGTAAATGCCGGAAGGAGAAGAGGTGTTGATGATGCGACCAAAGGCTTCACCGCCGCTTTTTACTTTTTCTCGCCAGTACACCGCAGCGTGATGGCTGGGGGCAAAGGTGCCTTTGAGGTGCACGTTGATGACCGAATCCCAGTCGCCTTCAGACATCGAGAACATCATGCGGTCACGTAAAATACCGGCGTTGTTGATCAAAATGTCGCAACTGCCAAAAGTGTCAATGGCTTGATGAATCATTTCTCCGGCGGCATCAAAGTCGGCCACGTTGGCGCCGTTGACGATGGCTTCGCCGCCCATGGCTTCGATTTCGTTGACTACCGACTGGGCATGGCTAATGTCGCCCCCGCCACCGTCGGTCTCGGCTCCAATATCGTTAACTACTACTTTGGCGCCGTTTTCGGCCAGCAGCAATGCGTGTTCACGGCCGATGCCGCGTCCCGCTCCGGTCACGATGGCCACACGGCCTGCACAAAGGTTGCCCATTAGGTTTATCTCCTGTTTGTTGAACGAATTACCTTGATCTTGCCACCTTATGCACCCAAATAACGAAGCGGGTTAAGGAAGTATGGGAGTTCATGACCTAAGGTCAGGGCATGACTGATCGTAGAGACCAACTTTCCGCCTCGGTGCCCTATAGCCAGGGGCTTCATGAGGTAGCCGACGGGGTGTTTGCTTATTTACAACCCGACGGGGGGTGGGGGTGGAGCAACGCAGGGTTGTTAGCCACCGAGTGGTCGTCGCTACTGGTTGACACCTTGTTTGACCTCAACTTGACTCGGGACATGTTGGACGCCATGGCTGCGGTCACGGCAGGTAGCCCCATAGACACGGTGGTCAACACACACGCCAACGGCGACCATTGCTACGGCAACAGTTTGCTCAGCGACGCAGGGGCACAGATAGTGACCAGCGAAGCAGCAGCGGCCGAGATGGGTTCGATGCCTCCGGCGGCCATTACCGCTTTGATGGCGGTCGATTTAGGCGAAACCACCAACCGTTATGTCAAAGAAGCCTTTGGACCGTTCGAGTTTGCTGGTATCGACCTGCCAACCCCGGACCGCACTTTTAGCGGCGAATTGCAACTCGACGTGGGCGGGCGCACGGTGGAGTTGATTGAGGTCGGCCCGGCACATACTTCGGGGGACCTCTTGGTGCACCTTCCGGCCGCTGGTACCGTATTTTGCGGCGATATTTTGTTTATCAACGGCACCCCCATTATTTGGGACGGTCCGGTAGCAAACTGGATAGGCGCCTGTGATCGGATTTTGGATCTCGGCGCCGAGGTGATCGTGCCCGGTCATGGCCCGCTAACCGATGCTGCTGGTGTAACCGCGGTACGAGATTACCTCGTTTTTGTAAACGATGAATGCCATGCTCGTCATGCGGCGGGGCAAAGCGCCGCCCAGGCTGTTAAAGAAATTGATTTAGGGCCCTACGCCCAGTGGGGAGAATGGGAGCGCATAGCGGTCAACGTGCACGCCATCTACCGAGAGATCGATGGTCGCAGCGACCTGCAGTCACCGTTAGACCTGTTTGCCGCTATGGCTGAGTTGAAATATGGAGGAAAGTAAATGAGTGATAATCAAAAAAAGACTTGTGCTTTTGTGGGCTTAGGGGTGATGGGTTACCCCATGGCGGGGCATTTGCAGGCCGCAGGCCACGCCACCACGGTGTACAACCGCACGACAGCCAAAGCAGAGGCTTGGGTAGTTGAACACGGGGGAGTAGCGGCGACTACCCCAGGTAAGGCGGCAACTGCAGCAGAGGTAGTCCTGGTGTGTGTAGGTAATGATGATGACTTACGGTCGGTGATTTTTGGGCCAGATGGAATTTTGTCGGGCATGTCGGCGGGCTCCGTATTAGTGGATCACACCACCGCTTCGGCTGAGGTAGCTCGGGAGATAGCGGCCGCCGCGGTTCAACAGGGCGTCGGTTTTGTTGATGCCCCGGTTTCTGGGGGCCAAGCCGGGGCCGAAACCGGTCAACTGAGTGTTATGTGTGGTGGTTCAGAAGAGACGTTCGCCTCGGTAGAAGAAATCCTTGAGGTGTACGCCAAGGCGGTGAACTTGATTGGCCCGGTTGGAGCGGGACAAACCACCAAAATGGTCAACCAAATCTGTATAGCAGGATTAATTCAGGGCCTGTCCGAGGCCTTAGATTTTGGCCGTCGAGCCGACCTAGACATGGACAAGGTGCTGGCCGCTATCAGCCAAGGAGCTTCCGGTTCGTGGCAAATGAGCAACCGGGCAACCACCATGTTGGATGGTCATTTTGATCACGGATTTGCTTTGGATTGGATGCGTAAAGACTTAGGTATCGTTTTTGACGAAGCAGAACGTATAGGCGCTTCGTTGCCGATAACTGCTTTGGTCGATCAATATTACGCTCGTTTGCAACGCCAAGGCCATGGCCGTTGGGACACCTCATCGCTTATGGATCTTCTCCGCGATCAGTAACACGCAACCGAATTCCAAATAACCGAACCTAGGGTCACATCCCAGGTAAACAGATTAAACCTAAATAGTTCGTGCTTTGGGGGCAGTCCCCAGAGCACGAACTATTTAGTGGGTGGGGTGCCGGCGACCGTGGTGCGGTGGAGTTGGCGGCGTTGGCCGGGGTAGTCGTTTAGCGCCACGTGTTGGGTGGTGCGGTTGTCCCAAATAACCACGTCGCCGTTAGCCCAGCGATGGCGAAAGGTGAACCGTATATGGATGGTCCAATGGTGGAGCCACTGCAGTGTTTTTGCTTCTGCATCTGAGGAACCCAAGTCGGGCCCTTGAAGGCCACGCACGTAAGTGCCGTTAAAGAAAAGAGCGGTCTCGCCGGTTTCTGGGTGGACGCAAACCAGCGGGTGTTCTTGAGTATCTTCGGCATCATCAGAGGTGCGTATGTCCATGCTGGAGAGTCCTGAGTGAAGCGCCTGTTGTGCTGGGGAATACGAAGCACTAGCGGAATGCACAGCAGTCATCTCAGTAAAACGCTCTTGCTGGTCGGGAGTTAGCGCCTCCCAAGCAGCGGTCATGGAGGACCAAACGGTGTCGCCGCCCACCTTGGGGACGTCAATGGCGTGAAGAACAGTGAAGGCCGGTGGCGCCTCAAGAAAAGAAAAATCGCTGTGCCACACACCACCAAAATTAAATGCTTCAGGTTCCGAGGCTTCTTTTATTACCCCAATTACTTCGGGAAACCCGGCCAGAGGTTCAACAAAAGGTACGGGAGAAAAAGGCCCTAATTGGTGGCTGAAAGCCGTCTGTTGGGCAGGGGAGAGGGCCTGTCCGGGAATTACGACTACCTGGTGTTGGCAGATGGCCGCCCTCAATGATGCGGTTTGTTGTTCGTTCAGCGTAGTGAGATCAAGCCCAGAGATTCGAGCACCCAGTACTCCAGTTAGATGTTCAACGTTCATTGCCGCACCTTAGATCAAGGCAAGAGGAAATGACACCTTGTCTGGTTTAGAGAATCTGCGACAAGAAGAGCTTGGTGCGGTCCTCGGTGGGGTTGGTGAAGAAGTGTTCAGGCGTGCCCACTTCAACGATTTGTCCCTCTTCCATAAAGATGATCCGGTCGGCTACTTCTTTAGCAAAGCCCATTTCGTGGGTTACCACCATCATGGTCATGCCCGAACGAGCCAAGTCTTTCATTACATCCAGCACTTCTTTAATCATCTCAGGGTCAAGAGCAGAGGTTGGTTCGTCAAACAGCATGATGCGTGGTTCCATGGCCAAGGCTCGAGCAATAGCTACCCGCTGCTGTTGACCGCCCGAGAGCTGCCCAGGGAATTTGTCGGCTTGTTCAGGGATGCCCACTAATTCCAAGAGTTCATTCGCCTGCTCGATAGCTTCTGCTTTAGGCTTTTTACGCACCCAAATAGGGGCCAAAGTAACGTTGTCACGTACCGAAAGGTGAGGGAATAGGTTGAACTGTTGAAACACCATCCCTACTTCGGAGCGGATTTTTTCAATATTGCGCATGTCGTTGGTGAGTTCTACCCCGTCAACGGTGATGTCGCCTTCTTGATGATGTTCCAAGCGGTTGATACAGCGGATCCACGTAGATTTTCCCGACCCAGAAGGGCCGAGCACTACCACAACTTCTTGTTCTTTAATGGTGGCCGAAACGTTTTCTAAGGCTTGAAAGTCGCCGTACCACTTAGAAACGCCGCTACAGACAATCATGTCTGGGGCGTCACTTAGGTCGCGACCTGAGCGAGTGGTGGTGATGGTGTTGTCTGTTTCATTCATAGTTAGTTACCTCATCGTTCGCCGAGGCCGACACGCTTTTCAATGCGTTGACTGGCTTTCGACATGGAATAGGAAATGACCCAGTAAAGCACTGAGACAAAGAATAAGTTTTCACGGGCGGAACCGATGAAAGCTGTTTGGTTTGGGATGACCGATCGACCGACATAGAGCAGGTCGAAGAGGCCAATGATGTAGAGCAGCGACGTTTCTTTGAAGGTACCGATGGTTTGGCCCACCATGGGAGGAATAGACATGCGTAGGGCCTGAGGTAAAACGATGAACACGGTTTTTTGCGAGGTAGACATGCCGACTGCTTCGGCTGCTTCGTGTTGGCCGCGAGTGACCGATTGCAACCCACCGCGAATGTTTTCCGCTACGTAGGCGGCTGAGAAGAGGGCATAACCGATGGTTACCGAGGTAATCTCAGGCAGGTCCATTCCCTCGGGCAGAAAGAGGGGGAGCATCACCGAAAAGAAGATCAAGATGGTGATCAGCGGAACACCTCGGATGAACTCAATGAACGTGGTGGCCAGCAAACGAAAGATCGGCATATTGGAGGTGCGAGCGAGGGCCAGCAATACGCCAAAGGGGTAAGACAAAACAATGGTGAAAAACGCTACTACCAAAGTAAGGGTCGCTCCGCCAAAGAACAAATCACCGGGTACCTCTACCGTTGAGGGCGTGTTGACTGCGGTAATTAACCAACCGGTAATGAGTATGAACCCAGACCAGATGCTGGAATACCGCCGACGGGTAGATTTATCTCCGCTGAAAGTGGGAGCAGCCAAGGAGAAAAGGCCCAAGGCGATTAAGAAAATGCGAACGATCATGCGCATCGGGGTCAGGAAAGAGCCAAAACCGACCAAAAGTATCAGCATGGCGACGATTCGACCGATTTCACCCAAACTAGGTTTGGTGAGCGTATAAAGGAGCAAGCCGCCGACTACTAAAAACCCTAAGACCAGGGGAATGTCGGTGTATAACACGTGATTCATGGTGAAGGATGGATCGCGAAGCACGAGATAGATCAAGAAAAACGGAGAGAGCAACCAGAGGCCCAGTAAGACGCCCCGGGTACGCCCTTCGGGGAGGCGATCACGAAGAACAACGCCGAGGTAGTAGGCCCCAACTAGAACAAACAACATGATAGTCCACGGCAGTTGGGTGCTAAAAGCTACCGTGCCAGGCTCTGACATGACCTGCGGAGTGCGATCCCCGACAAAAGAATGGCGGCCGTAGGGGATAAACCAAAGGGTGGCGATAATTGAAGCAAAGGTACCAACCAATAGGGTGAGCGAGCTGAGAGATCGTCCATCACCTTCATCTTCGTTTTCATTGGCGCTTCGCTTGAATATAAAGCCAGCGAGCAATACTACACCAGCTGCTATTTCCCATTTGATGGTTCCGGAGGTGCTTAATGGGGCCAGCAAGACCATGATGGCCAGGCCAACGCCAAAAGAAAAAGATGATTTAGCAAGGCGAGCGAAAGGCACACGGGTGCCGCCTCGCCAAATGGCCATAGAGAGCCCGGCCAGGACCAAAAGGGTTGCAAAAGAGAACCAAATGCGGTTGTATTGCGCTTCGGGGTAGGCAAAGGACATGTAGAGCCGTGAGTTGACGGCCACGGCATCCCACTGTCGGTCAGGGTTGAAGGCAAAACCCAGCAAGCCTTTGGCCAAAGATAAGACCACCAGTGAGGTAATTATGGTGATGAGGGTGTTGCCCACGTTGGAGAAGAGGTTTTTCTTTAACCATTCTTTGGGTGGTAGATGTGGCTCCTGTGGAGGAGCTGTAATAACCGGTACTCCGGCGGATGATTGGATTTCAGTCATTATCGCTCCACCAACTTGAGACGCATATTAAAGAAGTTCACGACCACCGAAATGGTAAGCGAACAAGCGAGATAGAAGAGCATCCACACCGACATAACGGGGAGGGCCTTTCCGGTTTGGTTATAGATGGTTTGCCCAACCTGCACAATGTCGCTGTAGCCCACGGCGATAGCCAGCGAAGTATTTTTGGTCAAACTTAGATACTGGTTACCGAGTGGCGGTAAAGAAATACGAAATGCTTGAGGCAGAATGACTCGGCGTAGGGACTGAGCACGGTTTAAACCGACGGCACTGGCTGCCTCGACCTGGCCCTTAGGCACAGAAAGAATGCCACCTCGAAGGATTTCACCGATATGCGCTGAGTGGTAGAACGTCACCCCAAAGAACAAGGCGGCAAAGCCTCGAGTCATGGTTAAACCGTTCAGACCGTAGTTGGCGAAATTGCCAGGTTTGAGAACATCGGGGCGCATGGCATCAAACGGGCGAGCGGCCCCATCAACGTTGAACTTCGTTTCGGCCAGCCTAAAGAGGTCTTGTCCTGAGTTGAGCAACCAAGAGGACAGCCCCGTCCATTTGTAGATCACTACAATGACCACCACCGAGGCGAGGCCGGCAAAGATCATGCGGAACCAGTCATCGTCGCTTAAGTTGAGATGGCCAGACCCGCTACGGCGGTCAGCGCGAAATTTTCGAATCCAACGCAGAGCGAGCAGTACCGCGATGACGGAAATCGCCGCTTGGGTTATGGGGATGGTCAATGAGTCAATCAGGCCAGCTATCCCACCCATGATGGGCCCCACGAAGGAAAAAACTGGGTGAATAAAAAGGCCGATGAAGCCGAAGAGCGCTAATGTGCCGGTAGCCCACAAGATGGGGGAGGTCTCCCGCCCGGTTTCGTCGTGCAATTTGAGGCGTTGTTTGCGCACAAAATAGGCAGCAATGGCCCCCAGCAAAATGACGATAGCCCATTGGTAAAACCCATCGGCGATGAATACTCGAGGGAGAGAGAGTCCTTTGTTGGAGATATGCAACCAGTTGTGAATTGGGCCTTGGTCTTGGTTTAACGGGCCAGCTGCCGCCGTGGGGTCCAAAAAGGTGGTCCTGGGCAGGGTGGCCATGACGGAAGAATAAAAGATGATCTGCACGAGCAACGGAACGTTGCGAAGGCTTTCAACCCACATAGCACCGATTTTGCGGAGCATCCAGTTGTTGGAGAGGCGAGACAAAGCAACGAAAACGCCCAAAATGGTGGAGAAAACAATGCCTACGGCGGCGACGCGTAAGGTGTTGACCATGCCGACCCAGAGCGCTCGTCCCCCGCTGTTGGGCAAGGTATCGATGCCCTCGCTTAACTGAATGTCTACGGGGCGGTCAATGAATTCAAAGCCGATGCTGATGTCTTTAGCGCGTAGGTTGTTGCCGGCTTGACCCACAAAGACCCAGAGGGCGGCCAGTACCACGGCGAGCAAACTAACTTGAGTAAACCATTTGAGGACAACCACGTCGCGCCACAGAGGCACCCTTTGGGCTACCGCTAGTTTAGTGTTCGACGGTTGTTCGACTGGTGCAGTCATTGGTCCAGTTTACGAAGAGGGTGGTGGCCAATGCGAAGCCACCTTGGTTGGTCAGGAGGATAGAACAAAAATGCTGCTCAAGCGCGGAAGGGCCCGTTGCTGGGAGATGCAGGGCATCTCGCCAGCAACGGGGCCATCACGTTAATCAGTAACTCTTTTTATCTACTTAGCGCATTGGTGGAGCGTAGATGAGCCCACCGTCTGCTGCAGGAGCGTTAGCTGAACCTTCACGGAACAAGCCCACTGGGTTCAAGTTGGAGTTATAGATGTCGCTGTAGTTACCAACCTGCTTGATGACTTGGTAGAAGGCATCGGCGGGAAGGCCCATAACGGTCTGCAATTCACCTTCGTCGGTGCCCAAAAGGCGGCCGACTTCACCAGGCTCAGTGAGGAAGTCGTCAACGTTGCTGTTGTTGATGCCGTACTCGTCAGCAATGACGGTGGCGTAAACAGACCAGTTGATGACGTCGCCCCATACAGAGTCGTTCTGTGGGTACACGGGGCCGAGAGGCTCCTTGGAGATAGGTGTAGCGGGGAAAATGATCCATTCACCAATCATTTCGTGCTTGGCCATACGGCCTACCAAAGCAGAACCATCGGTGGTGGTTACGTCGCAAGCGCCGCTGATGAAGCTGTCGTAAACTTCATCGCTACCTTCGAAGGTTTGCAAGGTGATGTTTACGCCTTGCAAACGGGCAGCTTCACTGATGTTCTTTTCCGTGGTGGTACCAGCGTTTACACAAACGATGGTGCCTTCAAGGTCAGCGATGTCGGATGAACCGGAGAAACCGTCGGAAATACGAGCCATCAGCTGTTGGCCATCAAAGTAGGTGGTTGGGCCAAAGTCCATACCTAAGTCGGTGTCCCGGCTTTGAGTCCAAGTGGTGGTACGCATGAGCAAGTCAACCTGACCGGTCTGAACAGCGGTGAAGCGTTCAGAAGAAGTCAAAGGAATGAAAGTCACGGCAGTTGCGTCGCCCAAAACGGCGGCGGCAATTACTCGGCAGTAGTCAGCATCGAAGCCGGCGGAAGTTCCGTCAGGCTGGATTACTGAGAAAGCAACGGCGGTCGAGCCGACGCCACAGTTTACGGTGCCTCGATCTTGCACTACCTGAAGAAGGCTGGTGCCTTCAACCAGCTCAACGGCTGTAGTAGGTGCGGCAGTGGTTTCAGTATCTGCGGTAGCTGCGGTAGTCGGAGCTGCAGTGGTGCTTGTGCCTTCGTCGCCGGAGTCGCTACCGCATGCTGCGGCAACAAGACCAATTGAAAGGAACAAAGCGAGAAGCTTGAAAAGCTTGCTCATATGGGGAACCCCCTCGGTTCATTAGGTATATCCCAATTTGGGAATGTCATCCGTCGGTGGACGACTTTTAAAGGTTAGGTGACGGTGGTCACCAGCGCAACTTGAGCAGCGATTTTTGCCGTGGATCCCACAAGGTGTAATGTTTTTGTAATGAACGCTAAACCGGCCACCTCGACTTCTCTTGCCACAATTTCTACAGTTACGGGTGCTATTTCGCCTGATCAGTTGGGACGCACGTTGATGCATGAGCATCTAACTGTGGGGTATTCCGGTTGGGAATCGCACACCAGCCGCCCGGGTCTTTCGCGTGCTGATATGAGGGCCGTCTGTATAGATCGCATCGCAGAATTGCAAGATTTGGGCTACTCCTCGCTGCTGGACCCTTGTCCATCTGACTTGGGTCGTGATGTGGAGTTGATGGTTGAGGTTGCCGAGGCCACGGGTTTCAACATTATTTGTGCTACTGGTTTGTACCGGCAGGAAGGTGGCGGGGTGGCCTATTGGCTGCATAAAGGCCAGTACGAAGATATTCAGCCGGTGATGACCGAACAGTTTGTGGCCGAACTCACCGAGGGCATCGGCACCACCGGGGTGCGGGCGGGAATAATTAAATGCGGCACCGGTCATGGAGGAATGTCTGATTACGAACGCACGGTGTTTAACGCCGTAGCGGCAGCATCTTGCGTTACCGGGGCTCCTATCACGACGCACACCGACGACGGAGCGGTAGGAGACATTCAACAACAAGTATTGGTGGACGCTGAGGTGCCTGCGCATCGAATAGTTATCGGCCACTCATGCGGCAGCACCGACACCGACTATCACCTAGGTATTGCCACCGGCGGAAGTTATTTAGGTTTCGACCGTTTTGGCATTGAGGCGTTTATGTCTGATGAAGATCGTGTGGATGCGTTGGTGCGCCTTTTGCGTCAGGGGGCTGGCGACCGGGTGGTGGTGAGCCACGACTCGGTGTGGTGTTGGCGCGGCGAACCGTTTCCGTCGCACGCCATGAGCCAGTTGGCTGAAGTAATGGAACCCACCCGGTTTGATCGCGAGATCGTGCCCATGTTGATTGACCGAGGGGTTACGCAAGCAGAGATCGACAAGTTGGTGGTAGATAACCCGCGAAGGTTCTTTGCTGGGGAGCCTTTGCCTGCGCTGGCTAAAAGCTAAGCGGTGACTTGATTAGTTAAAAAGCGGGCGGCCAAAATGGCACCGAAAATACCCCCGGAAGTAGACAGCACCAAATCGCTTACCGTGTCGTCGTAGGTGAGTTGTAGCCCGGCGGTGCCCATGGATTGCACAATCCATTCCATGCCTTCCCAAGCCACTATGGCTAAAGCGCCAAATCCTGCGCCCAGAAGGGTCAGGTTCCAGCGGGCTAAACCAGCGGGAGCCAGAAATATCACTAAGGCCGCTACTAAAAACACCCAGTTAATGAAATGTAAGAAGTCGTCAAAGTTGTGCACGGTGTTATAGAGGTTCACCAAGTTGCCGGCGAGGTCTAAAACAAAAGGTAGCACCAGTAAAGCGTCAGCGAGGTAGGGGTAGTTTCGTTGATTAACTGGTTTTCGCCGGGTGGCGAGAAACCAGATGAGGGGGACAATCAACGCCGAAATAGGGTAACCGACGGCTCGTTCAGGCCAGCCTTTACCGATGACGCCGGGGATGTCGGGGAATACAAGCCCCAGCAGCAGGCAAGCGGCCAGCGAAGCCTTTATCGCCCACATGAACTTGCGCGGTGAAATAAAAGCCATTAATTTATTTGACGATCTAGGTGCTCCCAGTAAGGAGCACGCAATTTAAACTTTTGCAACTTTCCGGTGGCTGTGCGGTCGAGTTCGTGGCGAAACTCCACTGAGGTGGGGCACTTGTAGTGGGCGAGCAGTTCGCGGCAATGGTCAATAAGGTCATTTTCGGTTATTGAAGTATCGGTGCAAACTACGAGGGCTTTTACTGTTTCTCCCCATTTTTCGTGAGGTACCCCGATGACCGCTGCTTCGGCTACCGCAGGGTGTGAGAAAAGAGCGTCTTCCACTTCGATGGATGACACGTTTTCTCCGCCAGAAATAATGACATCTTTTTTTCGGTCGGTAATGGTGGCGTAGTTGTCGTCACCAATGGTGGCGCCGTCACCGGTATGAAACCACCCGTCGGCTAAAGCTTTTTCGGTTCCCTCTGGTTGGTCCCAGTAGCTTTTTAGTACATGGTTGCTGCGAGCCAGGAGTTCCCCATCGGGGGCTGTGCTGAGTTCTACCCCGAGGGCGGGGGCTCCGGCGCGGGAGAGTTCAACGGCGCGTTGTCCGGCGTCAAGGTGGTCCCATTCGGCTCGGGAGCGGTTCATGGTGAGCAGCGGTGCTGTTTCGGTGAGCCCGTAAATCTGGATGAATTCCCAATCCAGTTCGGTTTCTACTCGTTCAATGATGCTGGTGGGCGGTGGGGCACCGGCCACCACGATGCGCATAGTTGCGGCACCAGGGATCGGCCCGTCCCAGTCGGCGGCGGCTTCTAGGACGGCGGTGATTACCGCGGGAGCGCCACAAAGCAAGGTGACTCCGTGTCGTTCAATGCGGCGCAAGATTTCTGGCCCGTCTACTTTGCGTAAAATAATGTGTTGACCGCCCATTCCGGTGATGGCGTAAGGCATGCCCCAGCCGTTGCAGTGAAACATGGGCAGAGTGTGGAGGTAGACCTCGCGGTCGTTGACCCCGCTTTGCCATCCGAACACTGCGGCGTTGAGCCAGAGGTTGCGGTGGGTCATCTCGACCCCTTTGGGGCGAGCGGTGGTTCCACTGGTGTAGTTGATGGTGGCGGTGGCGTGTTCGCTGGGTTCCCACGGTTGAGGAGCGACGTCGTAGTTAAAGAGTGCATCGGATTCTGGGCCAGCAGTGAATTGGTGTTTTACGTCGAAGTCGCCGTGTTGTTCAGCCAACTCGGGGTCAATGATCAGCACCTCGGCTTCTGAGTGGTTAAGGATGAATTGTATTTCTGGTTTGCTGAGGCGAAAGTTGATGGGCACGCCAACCCGCCCGTAGGCGCTGGTACCGAAAAGAAACACCAAAAGTCGGGCTGAATTGTGCGAGACCATGGCGACGCGGGTGCCGATGGCTAAGCCCAAACCATCAAGGCCAGCGGCCAGGGCCCGTGCTGATTGCGCTAGTTGTCGGTAGGTCAGGTCGGACAGAGCGGGGGCTGGTTGATTGGGCTCGTCAATAATGGCTATGCGGTCGCCGTAAACTCGTTCGGCCCGGTCAAGGTAGTCGGTAATGGTAAGAGGGATTTCCATGAAGGGCTCGCTTGTTTGGTTAAAGGGGTGAGTGGTTAGATACGGAGAATAGCCCAGTTTGCAAATGGTAAGTCAAGCAGGGCGGCGAGGGCCTACCCTGTGAGAAGCGAAAGGAAAATAATGAGCGACCAAAACGACGAGGTGCTGATCGGTTACCGGTCCAGTATTGACAATATTGATTCGGCGCTCATCGTGTTGTTGGCCGAACGGTTTAAGGTCACCGGCAAGGTAGGGGAATATAAAGCGCAATCAGGTATGGCGCCGGCCGACCCGGGGAGAGAAGCCGAACAGGTGGAGCGGCTTCGTGAGCTTTCTGCGCAGGCTGGGTTGGATCCCGTTTTTTCTGAGAAGTTTTTGCGCTTTATTATTGATGAGGTGATTCGTCATCACCTGCAGGCCAACGAGAAGGAGTAAAGCCTTTTTTGCGAAGAAGGGTTAGCTCGCTGCTTCTTCAGCGGCCCGGTCTTTGGTTACTTCATCAAGCTCTAGATACTCTTCGCCGGTATCTACCCAGTTTTCAAATTCGATGACCCCGATGTCGGTGAAGCGGTCGCGTAGCCATCCGTCGCCGGCATCCAACAAACCAAGTTTGCGGCAGTTGGGGACGATCTTTGAAAAGAGCATGCGTTGAAATATTCGCAGTTCGTCGGGCATTGATAACTGGAACTTCACCATGTCTTTTACATCGACTCCCACGCGTTCCCATACTTCTTGGCGCATGAAGCGGTCGCGCATGCGCAGGGCTGCTTCGAAGACAAATACTTGGCGGTCGCGGAGTTCGGCGGCTGTCATGTCTTGGTAAATTTCCTTGAGGGTAATTACCCCAAAAGCTACGTGGCGGGCTTCGTCGGCCATGACGTAGCGCAAAAGCTTTTTCAGCAGGGGTTCTTCGGTGGTTTGATGCATGAAGCCAAAGGCCGCTAAGGCCAAGCCTTCCACCATGATCTGCATGCCCAAGTAGGTCATGTCCCATCGACTGTCGTTGACGATGTCGTCAAGGAGTAAACCCAGATGGGTGTTGCAGGGGTAGTCAATACCGCCCATTTTGGTGTCCAGATATTGGGCAAAGACTTCTACGTGGCGAGCTTCGTCCATTACTTGGGTGGCGGCGTAGTATTTGGCGTCTATCCAGGGCACGGTTTCTACAATTTTTGCTGTACAGATCAAGGCACCTTGTTCACCGTGCATAAATTGGGCCAGGCTCCATTTGAAGGATTCCACTCCCAACTCGGTCCATTCTTTTTCGTTGAATTTGTAAAGCGGCGACTCGGGGTTTTCGGCGAAATACTGAACTTCAAGTGGGTCAGCGGCGGTGAGTACTGCGTAGGGGTCAACATCTATTGACCAATCTAAGTCGGTCTGACCGTTCCACTGAGAGGTCTTGGCTTTTTCGTAGAGTTTGTCTAACGCCGGCCGTGACCCTTTGTCGTAGTCCCAGGTGAAGATGGCATCGGCGTTGTCTTCTACGGTGTGAATAGCCGAGGTGACGTCGCTGTTCCAAACCGAGTATTCAGATATGCGCTCTGGGTCGTTGGCGTAGTTGGCCAATGAGTATTCGTCGCTTACGGGGTTTTCGGTGGCTGTCATTGGATGGTCCTTTGTTGAGTTGTGGCTAGTCTTGGTGGTCGGATTGGGGGGGACAAACTTGAGATGAAACGGTTGATTAGTTTGGTCCAAGCCTCAGGGGAGGGCAGGTTGAGACCCATGGTGCGGGTCAAGATCATGCCGAAACCGATGGCGTGAGCGAGACGCACTACGGCAAGGTCATCAAGTTCTGGGTCGAGCAATCCAGCCGTCTTGGCGGCGGTAATGAGGCCGGCCAGTTGCTGCTCTTCTTCGTCAATTTGTTTTTGGATGCGCTCAGAAAGTTCAGGGTCTCGGCGAGAGGCCACGATGGCTTCTAAAAAAAGTCCGGTTCCTTCATGCAGGTCATCGAGAAGGTGCTCGCCGAGTTCAGCCAGGACCACGGTGGGGGACCGTTGATCAGTGGCGGAGCGCAGGAGGCGAGTGATTTCGTCGGGCATGTGGTGCTCAACGGCATCCAGAATCAATTGCGCTTTGCCGGTGTACCGACTGTAAATAGCACCGGTGGTGACGCCGGCTCGGCGGGCTATTTCGGCCACGCCAGCTTGTTCGTAGCCTTTTTCGGCAAAGAGTTCAGCGGCGGCGTGGAGAAGGCGATGGCTAATGTCGCCACCAGAGGTAACTGCTTGTTCTTGGAGGGGAACATCCAATGTAACGTCAAGAGCCATGGGGCGATAATAACGGTCATTATCAGGAAAAGCAAACAGAGGCTGGTTTTCTTTTTGTACGTTGAGGTCTATGGTGTCCTAAGCAGGCTATAAGTAGAATTTCTGAGCCTAAAGAGGTCTGCCACAAAGAGGAGCGTCAATGGAGTTCGGGGTAAGTATTTTTCCATGCGCGTACACCATTGCTCCCACCGTGTTGGGGCCAGCGTTAGAAAGCCGCGGCTTTGAGTCGCTTTGGGTGGCTGAGCACAGCCATATTCCCGTGGATCGCACGGCGCCCTGGCCAGGTGGGTCAGTGCTGCCACAAATGTATTACGACACCATGGATCCCTTTGTCGTGCTTTCCGCAGTGGCGGCAGTTACCACCAAACTAAAAGTAGCAACCGGTATTGCCTTGGTGATCCAACGCGACACTATTCAGTTGGCCAAAGAAGTGGCCACCCTTGACGTCCTCTCCGGAGGGCGTTTTTTGTTGGGCATCGGAGCAGGCTGGGGACTCGAAGAAATGCAGAACCACGGCACCGACCCCGCCCGCCGCTTTGGTTTGATGCGTGAAAAAATGGAAGCTATGAAAACCATTTGGCAGAATGACCCGGCGGAGTACCACGGCCAACAAGTGGAGTTTGCGCCGCTAGTGGCGAACCCCAAGCCAATACAAAAACCACATCCACCGATCCATGTGGGGGGTGCTTTTCCTGGTGGGCTAAACCGGGCGGTGCGTTACGGCAACGGGTGGATTCCCATTGCCGGTCGCGGCGACTTTGACCCGGCCACATGGTTGTCTGCTCGAGATCAAGCATGTGAAGAAGCCGGCCGCCACCCTGATGAGGTAGAGGTCACTATTTATGGGGCACCCCACGATCGAGCGCAGATAGAAGAGTTCGCCGCTTTAGGCGTTAACCGCGTGGTGTTTGGTTTGCCTCCTGAAGGAGCCGACAAGGTGTTGCCGATGCTTGACCAGTTAGCAGAAATTAAAGCGGGTCTTTAGACCTGAGTAGCGGCCAAGTCGGCGGCCAGCGCAGATTGCTGTTCGGCGGTTAACGCTATCTCGTCGGTGAGGTCAGGGAAGTCGCAGCCCACCGCTACTGGCCCACCACCGGGTTCAACTTGATCCAAAGAAAAGGTCAGGTACTGCACGGCAGAAAGCCGGTCATCGCCCACTTGTGCCGGGTCGAACTCGGCGTACACCCGGGACCCATCGCTGAGGACTAAATAAAGGTGTGCTTGAAGGCCCAGCCATTTGATCAACAAAGGTTTACGGTCGACTTCGGCGGCGATCTCTATAAGTAAAGCGCAGCCCAATTGCCCTACTCCGCCCAGAAGTTCGTTGTAGGTGGAGAGCTCTTCTTCAATAGATGATTCGCGCACAATTTTTTCGGCCCGCATCATTTCTTGCACCTGATAGCGAATGGTGGCGTGGTTCTCAAAAAGAAAAGTTAAGTAGTCGCCGAGATGCACTCGTCTCGGCGCTTTGATGGCCATAGCGGCTTGTCGTTCGCTGTCTCGCTGGTCGGCGTAAGTTTCAAAGTCGACAATCTGGCTACGACGTACATGGTGGGGGGGAAGGTTCATGAAGGTTCCTCTGGAATAACGGGGGTCGGGAAGCCATCGGGCCGGTAGGCCCGGGCCAAAATGGTCATGGGATGAAGGGGTCGACGGTCGGCATGTTGACCGAATTGCAGAGCAGCCAGCGGGCAGTCGGTAGCCCAGACTTCAGCATCGGCGGCGGCCATACCCTCGAAAGCTTTTTTGCCGATGCGTACCGAAACCTCGTAACTTTCGGTCTTCATGGCGTAGGTGCCGTCGTGGCCACAGCACTCCATGGTGGTCTTGGGTTTTACTCCAGGAATATTGCGCAACAGGTCGCGGCCCTTAAAGCCCACCGCTTGAGCACGAAGGTGACAAGGGGTGTGGTAACTAATATCACCGGGGGTGGAGGCGAAGTCGGTGTTGAAGCGTTCTTCGTTGCGCAGCGACCAAAGGTATTCGCCAGCATCGACCACTGCTTCGGCCAATGCTTGGGCTTCCAGACGGTCGGCGGGTGCTACTAACTCGGGGTATTCTTGACGCAGCATCATGGAACAAGTGGGGTTGATGACCGCTACTTTTTTGCCGGCCGCCACGTGGGGGGCTAAGCGTTTAAGGTTGGTGGCGGCCCGTTGGCGAAGGGTTTCTAGATCACCGGTTTCCCAGGCCGGCATGCCACAGCAAGCTAAGCCTTTTTCGCAGGTCACCGCTATCTGGTTTTTTTCAAAGACTTCTATGGTGTCGCGGCCCACTTGAGGTTCGTTGTGTTCGACGTAGCAGGTGGGAAAAAGCACTACCTCGCCTTGGTCGGGGGCTTTGATGAGGCCATGTCCTTGGGCCCATTGGGTAAAGGTCCGGCGAGTAAAAGTGGGAAGATCTTTATCAGGGTGTATCCCCAAAACCTTGTCTAAAAACTTTCTATGCAAACCGCTGCGTTGGTTCAAGGTGTTGACGAGACCGCCGCTGGCTCGGGCCAACTTGGCGGTTCGGTCGGGGTCGCTTAACAAACGGTCACGAAGGCTAGACCCTTCTTCGCTATGCCGTTGGGCTTTGTAACGGTGCACCAGTTTGGGAAAATCCAACTGAAATTCGTGGCTGTCGCGCACCGTGTAGGGGCACTGCACCTCACAGAGTTTGCACTGAAAGCATTGGTCCATGACCAGGGCGGTTTGCGGTTCGGTAATCTTGCGTACGTCCCCATCGTGCTGGTCGTCAATAAAGGAAAACAACGAGGGGAAACTGTCGCAATATTTGAAACACATGCGGCATCCGTGGCAGATTTCAAAGGTGCGGTCAATCTCTTGTTGTAGAGCATCAGCATCCCAATAATGATCATCATTCGGGTCGTAAGTCAGCCCCGACGTGGGTTGGTAAGAGAGGTGATCAGCCATGGGTTAATTCTAGAACGCAAACACCGACCTCACCCGAAGGCAAGGCCGGCATTTGAAAAGAATGGTTGTGGACAGGTTTAGCTGTTTTCGTCCAACAAAGCCTGAAAACGACCGGCGTGAGCTTTTTCGGCCTTAGCCAAGGTCTCGAACCAGTCGGCAATTTCATCGAAGCCTTCTTCACGAGCGGTGCGGGTCATCCCGGGGTACATCTCGGTGTACTCGTGGGTTTCGCCGGCTACGGCTGCGGCCAAGTTTTCTAGCGTGTCGCCTATAGGCAAGCCGGTAGCGGGGTCGCCGACTGCTTTTATGTAATCTAGGTGGCCGTGAGCATGGCCAGTTTCCCCTTCGGCGGTGTCGCGGAAGTTGCCGGCAATGTCTGGGTAGCCCTCAACATCAGCCACCTTGGCAAAGTAGAGGTAACGACGGTTGGCCTGAGATTCGCCAGCAAAGGCGGCTTTCAGGTTTTCTAGGGTTTCGCTGCCATCAAGGCCCATGATTGCTCCTGTTGTTGTTCTGGTCAAATGACCAAGAGATGAGAGGGCGATCTTACCGGTTGGGGAGTAAAAGTAAAGAACTCGAAAAAGATTCTTGGGTCAAGACCCGAAAACATTTACCTCAGGGCCGACCAGTTCTTTAAACAAG
Source organism: Acidimicrobiia bacterium (assembly GCA_012959995.1). Lineage (NCBI taxonomy): Bacteria > Bacillati > Actinomycetota > Acidimicrobiia > Acidimicrobiia bacterium. The sequence goes on along the minus strand of DUCC01000016.1, from coordinate 21,328 downwards.
CCCAACACTTCGCCCGGTTCGTCGTGGCGGCCTGTTTGGGTTTTGGAGTAGACCATCTTGCCGTTGACCGTGACGTCGAAGATCCCTTTGCTGCCGGTAATCAACTTGAGGTCGGTGATGATGTGTTGATAGTTGGAGAGCAGGTCATTTACTACGCTCACGGCGTAGGGCGAATAATCTCAAGGCACGCAGTAGGTGATTTCAATTTGGTAAGTGGTTTGGTCAGTCATGCATTGACCTTAGCCCAACTCCGGCCACCAAGAGTGCGCCCGGGTCGCTGCGCAAGGTTAGTGGTAGCTCGCTGAGTGTTTCGCCGTCGCCGCGCGCCGGCCCAACCCCTTGGACGCTTACTTCAGTGGCCCGAAACATGGTCACCTTGGGGTGGCCAACGTGGCTTCCGGAGCGAATTTTTGTAAAAGAACGCAAGAGTCCAAGGCGACCTACATCGCCTACCACACAAATATCTAGTACCCCGTCGGTGGGGTCGGCGTTGGGGCAAATGGCCATGCCGGCACCAAAAAAAGCGGTGTTTGCTACAGCAACTACTGCGGCTTTTATCTGGTGTGCTTGACCATCTAAAGTTAAGCAGTAATCTTGCGGCTGCATTTTCGGCAACTCGGCCAGCGTGGCCATTGTGTACCGGGCGCTTCCTTTGGGAAAACGCATGGTGTTGGCTCGTTCATTTACCGCCGTAGGGAAGCCGGCAATAACGCTGGTGGCCACCGGTTGAGGCCCACCGGTAATCAAATCTATCGCAGTGGGGTCAGCGAGGGCTCGGTCAACTTGGCTGGCTAAGTCGCCGGCCAGGAGGCCCCAAGCTCGTGCGGCGTCATTGCCGGTGCCCGAGGGAATCAACCCCAAAATGCGCCCACAGTGCGTCAGCGCAGGAAGGGCATGGTGTAATACTCCGTCGCCGCCGGCCAGTAAAATACGTTCTGCGGAGGAAGTCACAATGGCTTGCGAAACAGCTTCAGGGGTTTGGGTTTCCAGTACCTCAGGTTTGAGGCCATGGTGAGCGAGGCGGTCAAGGATTTTGGGAAGGTCGCTCGCCGCACGACCTGCCCGGGCGGCCGGGTTTACTAAAAGTGCTATTTCGCTCATGGTTTCATCATGGTGCATGGTTAGCCTGAAAGCATGAATAGCGAAAAGATTTCTTTAAAGTTTCCTGCTCTCTTTTTGGGTACGGCCTTAGGGTTGGTCGCTTGCGGGGGAGGAAACATTAAAGGCCCTGTTGCCCCAGTTGAGCCGGGCACTGTGCGAGTGGTGGCCGACGACTCGCAAGACTTTGCTCAAGACCGCTACGAAGCAGTGGCCGGCCAAGTACGCATCGAATATGTACTCGATGGCTTTCAAGCCCATACTTTGGTCGTCGAAGGCTACGAAGAACAGATGCGCCTAGAAGTAGCGAACGGTGAAACTGAGGTCGGCACGCTGTCTTTAACGGCGGGCGGTTACATCCTTTATTGTGATATTTCTGGCCACAGAGAAGCAGGCATGGAAGCTCAATTGCTGGTTGAATAAGTTGTGGTAAGCGGCAAAGGCCAGAACGCACAATGGCCCGCCCCAAAGAGGCGAGCCATTGTGAAAAAGATTTACTGCTTAGAGAATTTCAAACAACAAGTAGAGCACGGCGGTAATAGCCAACCCGTACTTGATGGTGTCTTGGTGTTTGTCTAAAACAATCCTGTTTAGCGCACCGTCGTAACCGCCGATCTTGCCCACGGCCGAGAGTTCCATGCCGATCCACATGATGGCGAAGATGGCCCAAATAATGGCTCGGGTGCCGCCTTCAGGGTTGGCGAAGTTTCCGCCGAAGTGGTTGGGCCACATCATGAAAAAGACCAAAGGAATGGAGAACAAGGTGTTTACCCGGCTGGCCCGTGCTGCACGTTTGCCGGCTGCTGGTGCTTCTGCGTCGGCTTCGCCGCCGTTAGCCACGCTGACCGAAGAACCGATAGCGATTTGCTGAGCTGGCCAAATAATCATCCATACGTTGGCGGCCATGGTGGTACCCAAGAGAACGCCAAAAGCGATGCCCATGCCGGGGGCGGTCTTCCAATAATCCATATTGTCGAAAAGACGGTCTTGGTGGAAGAGAATCCAGATACCAGACACCCAAGTTAAGGCAGCAGCCCAACGGAACCACCACAAGGTGCGCCAAGTAATCTTGCGTAAGGCCTCGCCGCGAGCAGCGTCCCCCATTTCACCAAAGGCAGCCCCCTGAATGAAGTTAAAGAAGTACAAGAGGCCAATCCAGGTAATGCCGGCCAAATAGTGGGCGTAACGCCCAAGGGCTTCACCGCCCCCGCCTGTTCCAAACCATGGGTCAAATAATTCCACGAAAGTCTCCCCAACTCTTAAGGCCAACCCGGATGGTGGGCCACTTGTTGTAAGTAGTTATTGCTCGTGCTAGATCATGTCACAACGGATGGCCTATACCAAACATTGTGTTGTAATATCCGAACGTAAGTTAATCAACCACCACGTCGGCGAAACGCTCCCTCAAGGTTTTCTTTGAGAATTTACCTACCGAAGTTTTCGGTACTTCATCAATGAACTCCACGCGGTCGGGCGTCCACCACTTCGGTACCCGGCCGTCCAGCCAAGTCAAAATGTCGTCGGAGGACAGTTCGGCGCCTTCGGCGGCCACCACACAGGCCATGGCACGCTCGCCCCACTTAGTGGACGCCACGCCAATGACCGCTGCTTCTGCAACTTGAGGGTGTGCCATGATTTCGTTTTCCAACTCAACCGAACTAATCCACTCGCCGCCCGACTTGATTAAATCTTTGGTGCGGTCAACCAAGCGGATGTACCCCTCGGCATCGCAAGTAGCGACGTCTCCTGTTTTGAGCCAACCGTCGTCGGTGAATGATTGGTTGGCTCGTTCGTCGTTGTAGTAAGACCGAGCAATCCACGGGCCCCGCACCTGCAATTCGCCCCGTGACGCTCCATCCCAAGGCTGTTCGGTGTCGGTTTCGGTGTCAATAATGCGAAAGTCCACCCCAGGAGTAATGAGCCCTACCCCGGTGCGAATATCGGCTTTTGCATCATCATCAAGGTGAGCCATGGTGGACTTGATGCCACACACCGCAGCCAAGGGGCTGGTTTCGGTCATGCCCCAAGCTTGCAATAAGGGCAGCCCAGTGGCTTCACGGAAGCCCTCCGACAACGTTTTAGGCACCGCTGAACCTCCACACGGAATAGCCCGCAATGAAGAAACGTCTCGGCCTTCTAACTCGGCCAGCACGCCCATCCAAATGGTTGGTACGCCGGCGGCCAAGGTTACTTTTTCGCTTTCTAGTAAGTCGGCCAAAGCCGGGGCACTTAAGTTAGCGCCGGGCATGATCATGGTGGCTCCAGTGGCTACTGCGGCGTGGGCTAAACCCCAAGCGTTGGCATGAAACATCGGTACCACTGGCAAAATTACATCGCTTTCGCAAACCCCTAAAGTGTCGGCCATCATGGCGCCAAAAGTATGGAGCACCATGGAACGATGCGAGTAAACCACCCCTTTGGGGTTGCCGGTAGTGCCCGAGGTGTACATCATGGAACCGGCTCGGTTTTCTTCTACTCGCGTCCATTCCACGGGGTCTGCGGCAGCCAACAATTCTTCGTAGTCGTGCACGTCGGCTCGGATGGCGTCGACATCGGGAGCTGGGGCACCATCGTCCATCAATACCACGTGGCGCACGGTGGAGAACTTGTCCATGAGGGGCCAAATAAGGCCGGCTACCGAATGGTCTAAAAAGATGACCTCGTCTTCGGCATGGTCAACGATGTAAGCCAACTGATCGGGAAAAAGCCGCAGGTTAAGGGTGTGTGCTACTCGCCCAGAACAAGGAGGAGCGAAATAGAGTTCAAGGTGCCGTGCCGTGTTCCAAGCAAAGGTAGCTACCCGGCCGTCGTCCGAGATGCCCAAGTTGTCAAGCACCCCGCCCAGGCGTCGGGTGCGTTCGGCCCACGCCCCGTAAGTTAAGCGTTCGCGTCCTGTGGGGGTAGCGGTGACGATTGTTTTGTCGGAAAAAAGACGCTCGGCTCGGTCGAAGAGGTGAATCAGCGACAACGGCGTGTCCATCATTAAGCCATCCATGAAAATTCCTGCTTTCTTATTGAGAGTTTTTAGTAACGGAGGTTTAGTTTTGCGCCTCAGCGTGGGCCAAGGCGGCGCTTACCAAGCCAACGTACTCTGCCTGCTCGTCGTCGTTGAGCACGGCATGATCAAGAGCCGAGGCGGCTTCGGTGGCCGTTTCGATGTCGGCCACCGTTTGTGGGTCAGCCGGTTGGTCGGCGCTGTCTGCCCAACCAAAGATGCCTACGTTGGAGCCACCATTTTTTGCTTGGACCAGAGAAACGGGGGATGCGCCGGCGGCTCGAGCTGCCGCGGCGTGGCGGCAAAAACGTAACTCCCGCACTACCTGCACTAACAAATAGGCCAATCCTTCAGCGTCGTCGGGCCGGTCTGCGTCACGCCACCCGGCAAAAAGTGCAGCATCGGTATCATCTGCGGCGTCGGCAATGCGCCCGGCCAGTTCAGCCAAGCGGGCTGCCCCGGCAAAACCTTCAAGATATGTGCGGCCCTGCTCTACACAAATTTGTGTATACAAAGCGCCAGCGGCCGAAGGGCTGAGGTCATCTACCCAGTTTTCGTTGATCATGTCAAAGTTGATACACCAAGCAGCATCGGTGGCTTCTTGAGCAGAGATATCGCCAATGACGCCCATGCGCCCCATCACGTAACTGGCCATGCTCTTGGGTAGGCCGATTTCAACGCCGCGGCCAAAGGTGGTGCGGTCCAGCATGAAACGAGCGCCCAGCACCTGAACGGCTTGGGCAGAGTCTTGGGCACAGGAAAGGTCGGTCATGGCGTTAATCCTTTAGTAGTAATGGGTGACAAAGGAAACTAGCAAACCTTTGGGGCAGGGTCTTAACCCAGCGTGGCAGTCACCCCAAAAGCAATCAGAATGAGGTTGCGGGCCACGTCTCGCCAAGACAGTGGTCGGGTCGACCAGGCGCCGAAACAACCGCACCCTTGGGTCAACCCAGCCCGTAGGCGACCGATCAGCAACACGGTAAAAGCGCTAAGCAAAGCCACCGCACAAGGCCCCCCGGTGGCTGGGTTAATGATCAACAAAAAAGCGGTAAGTAACTCAACTAGCGGGAGAGCGATACTGAGTTGGCGAGGCGCGGGGAGCCCGAAATCTCGCAGCGAACGCCGGGTATCAAGGGGGCGGCGAAGTTTGTTTACCCCGGCCACCAGAAAAACTATTGCTAAAAGTAAAGCAGAAATATTGGGCATAGCCAAAGACACTTAATAACCCAGCGAAACGTCAACTGGGGCCAGCAACTCTTGTCCTTGGCTAAACCGACGGACGTTTTCTTCTATGAAGGGCACCAACACCTCAAGGCCCATGTCGGGGGTGTTGCCAATATGAGGGGTGATCAAACAATTCGGGAGCGACCAGAGAGGATGTTGGTCGGGGAGAGGTTCGGGGTCGGTGACGTCGAGCGCAGCCCCGCCGATGCTGTTGGTTTTTAAAGCCTGCACCAGGGCCTCAGTATCAATGTGGCCACCGCGCGCCACGTTGACAATCCATGTGTGCTCCGGCAACGCCGCAAGTTCTGCAGCACCAATAATGCCGCGAGTTTCTGCGGTCAAGGAAAGAGCCAAAATCAGTAAGTCGGTGCGGGGCAGAACTTCCATTAAACGAGCAGAGGTCAGGGTTCGGTTGGCGCCTTCCATGGGTTCGCCAGAGCGGCGAACCACAGAAATGTCACAATTAAATGGTGCCAACAAAGGCAATAAACTTCGGGTGATGCCTCCGCCCCCCAAAATGGTGATGTGGCTGCCCGAAAGCACTCGTCCTACCGGGCCGCTCCAAGACTGTTGCCGGGCATAGTCGTGAAGGTTTTTAAAACCGGCCAAACTCATGGCCAAAGCAGTTTCGGCCACCTCGTTGGAGTAAACGCCTTTGCCGCAAGTCCACGTCCACTGGGGGTCGAGGTGCTGAGCAAAAGGCTCAATGCCGGCATAGGGCAGTTGAATCCATTCGAGGTGCGGCGCACGGGTGGCCATCTCGGGGAAAAGGTCCGGGCGTGCCGGGTCGGCCCAAACTAAACCAGTGGCTTCTTCAAGGGGAGAAACTTGCCCGCCACCGGCTTCTACCGCCGCACAAAGTTGACGGTGCATGGTCGGCCGAGTATCGGGAGCGACAGCAATTTTTGGACGAGGAGACTGAGTCATTGCGTGTTAAAGGCCATTACGTCAGCGTCAGAGGCTACCCCTGGGCTGCGGTACCGGCGTAGGGGGAAGGGTCGCCGGCTACCGGAAACTCTGGTCGAGACCAAGAGGTTAAGGCAGCCAAGCTTTCGGCCACCGGTCGCCATGTTTCTGGGTCCCACCCTTGGGCCGAAGCCAACAACGAACCGTCTTGTCTTATAACGGCAAAGGCAGGAAGAATCTCAAGACCCAGCGCACTAACTAGCGAGCGGTCGGGGTCGGCCAAGGTGAGGACTTCGTCAGCGAGTGGGCCAAGAAACTGAGCAGCCCTCTCGGCGTTGGTGCCGGCCACCAAGTAAGCCACCCGCACGTCGGCTCCTTGGAAGTTTGTTAAGACCCGCCGTGCGGTATCGAGCAGCCAAGAACTTTCATGAGTAAAAGGGTCAAGGGCAACTATGGCCAGCGGAAAAGTGGTTAAAAACTCGCTCACCGGGCGGGCCTGACTGCCTACCGGGTGAAGCTCCGTTTGAAGAATTTTTGTTAGGTCAAGGTTTGATTCAGGCACAGCAGGGACGTTAGCAAGCGTCAGACCCAACTGCCGACATGGATGAAGAGTTCTCCATTGGGAACTAGCGTGAGTTTTGTGCCTGCTCCAAAAGAATCTGACCACAGTATTTCGCAGCCGCTCCTGCCCGTAGCGGTCTTGGCCTGGGGCGCTGAATGGCTTCGCGACTTGCCGTGGCGCAACACGCGAGACCCCTGGGCGGTTCTGGTGGCTGAAGTGATGTTGCAACAAACACAAATTGACCGGGTGTTGCCTCGATGGCCAACCTTTTTAGAGCGGTTCCCCGATGCCGCCACCTGCGCGGCCGGGTCAGCAGGGGAGGTGGTGCAGGAATGGTCTGGCCTGGGCTTCAACCGGAGGGCCGTGATGTTGCATCGTTGCGCCACGGTGCTGGTTAACGAACACCACGGCGTAGTGCCTGACGAGCTGCCGGCGCTGCTGGCTTTACCGGGGGTAGGGCCTTACACAGCTCGAGCAGTTCTGGCCTTTGCTTTTGAACAAGACGCTGCGGTGGTGGACACCAACGTGGGGCGGGTTTTGGCACGTTTCGCCGGGTGCTCGTTGAAGCCTCGGCAAGCACAAGACATGGCTGATGCTTCGGTGCCGGTAGGGGCCGGGTGGGCGTGGAATCAAGCAGTTTTGGATTTGGGCTCCATGGTGTGTCGGGCCCGTGCGCCTCGTTGTAAACAATGTCCGATTGCTGAGGCTTGTGTATGGCAAGGGAACCGAGAAAAAAATGGGCCAGATCCGGCGCCTGGCTCAGCGGGGGTGGCCGGTAAACAATCTCGATTTGAAGGCTCAGACCGGCAAGGTCGGGGGCGACTGGTGGCCGCTTTGGGGCTGGGCCCGGTTAACGGAGACCATTTAGCGCCGGTCATGGGGTGGCCTGATGATCCTCAGCGGGCACAACGAGTAGCAGCCACCGTGGTGGCCGATGGGTTAGCGCAAGAAACCAATAACGGTTTCGTTCTCCCCTAGAGGTGGGCTACGGGGCGGTGATTTTTTCTACCAGTTGCGCAAAAGCGGTTTCGGCCAGTGATCGCATCTCATGGTCAGTGCGGTCCTGAATAGGGTGAGTGGTGAATACGCGTGCTACCTCAAGACCCAGCGCTTTGGCTTGGATTTCCGCAGCGTCCACAAAAGGGGCGGAGGCCACAAAAACCCCGGGGATGCCTCGCCGTTCAAAATCGTTGATGTCGTGCACACTGCACGTGGTACAAGAACCTCAATCGGCGAGTGCTTCAATAACCGCATGGCAACTGGTGGCGATTTCGTGGCGCAGGTCAACCGGAGCTGGTTTGGCAAAGGTGGGTTTGACGTACCGGCGCACTTCGGCCCCCTGGCCACTCAACAGTGTTTCGAGATGATCTAAAAACACGTTGCCCCGAGGTTTAGAAATATCTAACAAGCCCACGGTCAAACCTTGGAGCGTGGCGGGACGGTCACAGAGAGGCCGTTGCTCGGGCTGGTTTTCTGCGGTGGGGTCCAGCATTACGGCATTTAAGTTTTGGGTCATAGTGGTATCTCCTTGGTAACCGGGTCGCTGCCGGTGTTTCCGTTTAGCCAACCGCCGATGATGGCCGAGAACAAACCAGCGGACCCCCCGGCGTGAACGATCAGCAAACCGCCGGGGCGAAACTTGGGGAGTTGCAGGCCAGCAAAACCGGTTGGGATGCCCTCGTCAATGCCGTGAGCGCCCACAATAATGTCATCGGCGTCAATGACCAAAAGTTCACTCAGTTCAGTCAGAAAACGTGAGCGGTCCCATCCGGCATCAACAAACCGGGACAGGTGCTCGGGCGAGAGCACCAACATGGCATCAATGCCCATGACCATGCGAGAAGACACGGTAGAGCGTAAACCGTCAGCCAACATACGTACTAACGATTCTGGGCTGCGGCTTTGTTGATCAAAAAGTAAGCGCGGGCCTTCCCCGGCGAAAGCGGTCACCGTATTTTGCTGGGCGGTGAACCCTTCTTCTTGGGCCAGCGAGGTCCAGGCAGAAGGTGCTTCAGCGAAGCAAAAACCTTGTTTGCCCATATGTCCTAAGGTGGCTCGGTCAATGCCGCCGGGAGCACCACCGCCGAGATTACGAACAATGAGTTGCACCGCACGACCGATGGTGCTGTTGGCACGGTTGCCGTGACCCAACACGTTGACGCCAGAGTTCATGCCAATGCGTTCGGTTATAGGCCCGTTAACCACAAAGATGGGCCCCACCGACATGGTGGTGGCCAGCACCCCGTGCATGTTGAATTGGTCGGTGCAGATAGCTTCGAGCGCGGTTAAAACCACCGGAAAATATTCGGGCAAGCAACCGGCCATCACCGCGTTAATGGCCGCTTTTTCTACTGTGCATTCTGCTAAATCGGGGGGCACGACAGCCACCACATCTTGGGGGCTTCGGGTGGTGCCTTCCAACATGCGTAAAACCCGAGCTTCGGTAGGAGGAACCACCGGAAGGCCGTCGGTCCATCCTCGGTCAAAAAGCGCTTCCATAGGGTCTTCGAGGGTGGCGACCTCAATGCGGCGGGCCTGGATGGTGTTTCCGCTGTAGCGGACCCTTAGTTCGTCGACCCGCCCGGGGTCAACCGAAAGAGAACCTCAACCAGGTTTAAAATCCACCAGATCAGGGCCCAAACCGGTAACGCCGGTAATTGATTCCCATGCGGCACGGTTCCAACCTGCGGTGCGTTCGGTTTCTACACCGTCTACGGTTTTTATGAGGGTGGGTACGGCCTCGATGTCGTGGTGCCAACTGACGGCGAGATCTGTGTCGTCGACTACCCAATCTCCGGTGGTGGGGAAAGCCGGGTCGTCTTGGCTGTACAAGGTGATGTGGCCGGCCTGGCCAAGTTCGATAAGCACATCGGCAGCAAGCAAGCAGGCCGGGCAGTCGGATTTAACAATTACCGAAACCCCATCGGGGAGGGGAGCGAAGTCAACTTTTGTGGGCACCGGGGCAGTCTGACAGATATTTGCCTTGATGAGAAATCAGTCACAGTTTGTGAGATATGCCAAGATGCTCCCTACCCTCGCGAACAATGAATGCTGAGGCTGCGTCGCTAGACGTCACGTTTTACGGAGTGCGCGGGTCCACCCCGTGCTCGTGTGAAAGTAACCAACGGTATGGCGGAAACACTTCTTGCGTGGTAGTTGACCTGCCCGATAGCGACCCAATCATTTTTGATCTGGGTACCGGTTTACGTTATTACGGCAAACAGTTGGCTGATGCTCGCCGACCCTTTCATGGCACCGCATTGGTTAGTCACTTGCATTGGGACCATGTGCAAGGGTTGCCGTTTTTTGCGCCAATAAATCAAGTAGGGGCTCGCCTTGAGGTGTATGGTCCGCCCGAAGATGGCTGTTCGCTGGAGGCAGCCTTTGACCAGTTTATGGCGCCCCCGTTTTTTCCTATTGGGTTTCGTGACTTAGCCGGAGATATCATTTTTTACGACATCAACGAAGCTTCTTTTGCCGTGGGGGCAGCCATGGTTACAGCGTTGCCGGTTCCTCACATTGGGGCCACTAACGGTTACCGCTTAGAAGTTGCGTCTGCCTCGGCGCCTACTGGTTCGCTCAGCGTGGTCTACATCAGCGATCATCAGCAGCCGCGCAACGATGGCCAAAGCGTGGACCCCGCGGTGTTGGCGTTAGCCGCCGGAGCGGATCTTTTGATTCACGATGCCCAGTTCACCCCAGAAGAGTTCGCTGACCGAACCCATTGGGGGCACTGCACCGTTGATTACGCCCTTGAGGTGGCCCACCAAGCGGGGGTCAAAGAGTTGGTGCTTTTTCACCACGACCCGGCACACGATGATGAAAAAATTGACGCCATGCTCATTGACGCACAGAAAAAAGCCGAGAGCCTCAACATAGAGAAGGTTTCCGCTGCTTGGGAAAGCCGGGTAATTTCTTTCCCGTTGGAGGCGCCAGACTCAATAATTAAAGAGGCGACGGCGCTGAGTGCCAATTAAGCCTTCTGGGGCGACTAACCTCCGAAAAAAATGAGGAGAGTTCTGTGTCTATAGATGAAGATGTTTACCGGCAAGTGATGGGGCGTTACCCCACCGGGGTGACCTTGGTGACCGGCATGGACGGTGAGGCTCCTCAGGCAGTAGTTATCGGTTCGTTTACTTCGGTTTCGGTGGACCCACCATTGGTGGGGTTTTTCACCGGCCACCAAGCTCGGTCGTGGAACCGCATGCGACCCTCGGGAGCATTTTGCGTCAACGTGTTTGCTGATGATCAAGCTGACTTGTGCGGCCGTTTCTTTATGAAAGACACCGACCCTTGGGAAGGGGTTGAATGGGAGTTGACCGCAACTGGCTCACCACGACTGTTGGCTTGCGTGGCCAGCATCGACTGCAAAATTCACGAAGTAATCGAAGCGGGCGACCATCTTTTAGTATTGGGCCATGTCGAAGAAGTGGCTTTGGGTCGTGAAGCCTCGCCCATGGTGTTCCTGGGCGGTAGTTACGGGAAGTTCGATCAGTGATGGTCGAAGCCTTCAACCCATCTACGGTTTCGGGTCGGTGAAGTAATGCCTATCTACGCCATAGGTGACGTGGAGCCTCGCATCGACCCGTCGGCTTATATTCATCCCGAAGCGGTGATCATTGGAAACGTAATCATTGGGCCAGAAGCCAGCGTGTGGCCCCATGCGGTTATCCGAGCCGACGACAGTTTTATTTCGGTGGGGGCGCGTTCGTCGGTGCAAGACAACGTGGTTCTGCATTGCACGCCAGACCTCCCTACCGTGGTTGGCGAAGACGTCACTCTGGGCCACCTTTGTCACTTGGAGGGTTGCACCATTGAGGACCGGTCGCTCATTGGCGTAGGTTCGGTGGTTATTCATGAAGTAGTGATTGGGCGAGGGTCCATAGTGGGAGCGAACGCCATGGTGCGTAACGGGACCATTGTGCCGCCCCGTTCGCTGGTGCTCGGTGTGCCAGCCACCGTACGAGAAGGCGTGGTTCCCGAAGACGCAAACATGCTGAGCGCCGAGGCTTACGTTGCTCGAGGCCGCCAGTTCAAAGAACAACTGCGAAGAATCGGTTAAGGATATTTCTTGACTGCCTCTGGACCACTTTGTTCGTCAGAAATCATTTTTGAATCTGAGGGCTTGGCTCTGATGGCTCACTTGGCTCTCCCGCCCGGTGGAGGCGAGAACTGCCCGGCGGTGGTTATTGCGCACGGGTTCCCTAGCGGCCCGGGCGGCGGAGCAAACTCGCCGGCTACTTTTCCGGAACTGGCCGAACGCATGGCCGCCGAAATGGGGTGGGTGGTGATGGTGCCTTACCTGCGGGGCATGCCTGGTTCTGAAGGTTCGTTTAGTTTGCAAGGGTGGCGTGACGACCTTTTGGCAGCCATTGAGCATCTGGTTGGGCTTCCTGAGGTAGGGGCAGTGTGGACCGCAGGTTTTGGTACCGGGGGAGCGTTGGCGGTTTGTGCAGGAGCAGTTGATCTACGCGTAAAGGGAGTAGCGGCTTTGGCCACCCCAGCAGATTTTAATGATTGGGCAGATAACCCTCGACGGTTGTTGTTGCATGCACGAAAAGCGGGGCTGGTTGACGAGTCGGCGCCGCCCAAAGATTTTGATGAGTGGAAAGCGTCTTTGTCAGATATTTCTGCAGAGTTGGCGGTTATTCAGTTGACACCTCGACCATTGTTGGTAGTGCATGGCAGCGACGATGAGGTGGTGCCGCCTTTAGATGCCCGCCTTTTGTCTGGTACCCATGGGGCGGGCGAGTTGCGTATGATTTCTGGGGCGGGACATCATTTGCGTCATGACCCGCGGGCCATTGCGGTATTGTTGGGTTGGTTAGACCGTCAACAACGCGAGTTGATTTACTAGCGAGTCTTTGCGGTGGAGGTCTCTTGATAAATTGTCCTTACTTTTCCTCGAATAATTGTTACTATCAGCGTAGGAGAAATACCCACCTCGGCTTGGAGTACCCACATCATGACTACCGTAGACATCGGAGTAGACCTCAGTAAATACAAACTGGGGTGGAGCGACCAAGAAGACTACGTTTTCAAGCCCTCCAAAGGCCTCGACGAACGCCTCATCCAAGAAATCTCCTGGATGAAAGGCGAGCCCAACTGGATGCGTGACTTTCGTTTGCGCTCCCACGAAAAATTCCTCAAACGCCCTATGCCGTGGTGGGGTGGCGATATGGACGGCATTGACTTTGATGATATCTACTACTACATCAAGCCTTCCGGCGGCCTCAACGATTCGTGGGATGACGTGCCCGACGCCATCAAAGACACTTACGAAAAATTGGGTATCCCCGAAGCGGAACGCAAATATCTGGCCGGGGTAACGGCCCAGTATGAGTCTGAAGTGGTGTACCACCGCAACCGCGAAGACCTTGAAGAACAAGGGGTTATTTTCTGCGATATGGACACCGCTTTGCGTGAACATCCAGAGATCGTGCGGGCCTGGTTTGGGCGGATAATTCCCCCTAACGACAACAAGTTCTCTGCTTTGAACTCTGCCGTATGGAGTGGCGGGTCGTTTATTTATGTGCCGCCCGGAGTCAAAGTAGAAATGCCGTTACAGGCCTACTTTCGCATCAACGCCGAAAACATGGGCCAGTTTGAGCGCACGCTGATCATCGCCGATGAGGGTTCAGAGGTGCACTACATCGAAGGGTGCTCGGCCCCTACTTACAGCACCGATTCGTTGCATTCCGCGGTGGTAGAAATTGTGGTTAAAAAATCGGCTCGGGTTACCTACACCACTATCCAAAACTGGTCTACCAACGTGTACAACTTGGTGACCAAACGGGCTCGGGTAGAAGCCGAAGGCCACATGGAGTGGATCGACGGCAATATTGGTTCACGGTTAACTATGAAATACCCGGCCGTAGTAATGGTGGGCCCTAAGGCTTCTGGCGAAGTGCTTTCGGTGGCTTACGCCGGCCCCGGACAGCACCAAGATGCCGGAGCCAAAATGACTCACGCCGCACCAGAAACCACCTCAAAGATTGTGTCGAAATCTATTTCACAAGGTGGCGGCCGCTCTAGCTACCGTGGGTTGATCCGGGTAGAAGAAGGCGCTCAGGGTTGCAAAAGCCACGTTCAATGCGATGCACTTATTTTGGACGACGAAAGTATTTCCGATACTTACCCCTACATGGAGGTGGGTTCCGACGATGCGATTATCGGCCACGAAGCAACGGTGTCCAAGGTGGCCGATGATCAACTCTTTTACCTGATGAGCCGCGGGCTAACCGAAGAGCAATCTATGTCAATGGTGGTGAACGGCTTCATCGAACCGATTACCCGCACTTTGCCCATGGAGTACGCCGTGGAGTGGAGCCGTCTGATTGAACTACAGATGGAAGGTTCGGTCGGTTAAGGGCCAGAGTTGGGTATCCCCCCGACTTGTTTTGATTCTTGATTAGGGTGCTTCTATGCCGATGCGTCAAGAATGTAAACACTTCGAAAGCCGAAGTTACCCCAACGGGGACACGGTACGAAAGTGCAATTTAGATCTTGCTCCTGAGGCGCCCTGGCGATGCCCAGAAGATTGCCCGTCGTTTGCCCGACGCATGGTTGATGTCAACTGGAGCCACGGCACTTTGATTACTCCTGCCACTCCGGAAGAACCCAAAGGTTTGGGGGAAGATGGCAGCATCGCTGCTTTGTTGGATTCGGTAGAAGACATTGTCAACGCAGCGGGCCCACAGATGCGTGCTGAGGTGGATGCCGAAAATAAAAAAGCTACGAAAAAAGCGGCCCGGCGCGGGCGTTTAGGTCGAGCTGTCGGAAAAAAGAAAAAGAAACGCAAACGTAAGAAGTAAACGTGGGTCCTGCTATGTGTGCCTGTTCGTGTGCCGGTTAAAGGGCGAACTCTTCGAGCGCCGCAACGGGGATGTGTGCCGAGGAACCATCGGCTTGACGGATTACCAACACGTTGAGGCCGAGTCGGATAAACGACCCAACCACTGGCTCTTGGCGGCCCGCCATGGTTGCGGCAACCAGGGGCGGGTCTTCGAGGAGTTCTTCCAGCACGGTATGAAAATGCGGCAAGCGATCTGTTTGTTCGGCGGTCAACTCGCGGTCGCCAATAATCTCTGGTGCGGCAGGGTCGGGGATAACCGCCGACAGATGCTTCAACGCAAAAAGCGAGCGCTTGCCTTGGCTGGTGCGCAGCCCCACCACGTCGCGGCCCACTAACTCAACATGGCCTTGACGTTGGGTGCCCGAAGCAAGCAGCAGGGTGACTGGTTCGTTGCGTTCCGCGAGGTCAAGCAGTACCCCAAGAAGATGTGAGGATTCAGCGGAGCGTTGATACAGCCATGCTTCGTGACCTATTTGGCGCACCGCTTCAGCGGCGATGGCATCGTCTGCCAAACGCTTAAGCGATTCATCCATGGGGTCTAAGGTCATGGGCTGAGATTATGGCTTGTCGGTCTCTACAGCAACATTTGTAAATTCTCGGCAAGGTTTACCTCAACCAAGATAGTCTTGGGCCACTGATGCACGAGACCTCCACCGACCCCCGAACCTCGCCGAACCAGGGCGCTGACCAAGAAGGCTCAACTGGGCAGGCTTCGGTGCAGATTCATGTTGCGAGCAACGACCTTATGGCCAACTTGGTGGGCGATCACGACAGTTTGCTACGTCGTATCGAAGCAACGTTTCCAGAGGTACAGATACATATTCGCGGTAACCAAGTCAACTTAACGGGCAGGCAAGCTTCGTTGGTGGGGCGCTTGTTCGGCGAATTGGTGCACATTTTAGAAAAAGGCCACCCGTTGGATCAACACACTTTAGAGCGCACCATCGACATGGTGCGTCAAGGTGAAGAGCCTGCGGCGGTCTTAACTACAGAAATTTTGCGTTCTGCTCGGGGTAAACCGGTGCGGCCTCGTTCGGCGGGGCAAATGAAGTATGTGGAAGCGATTCGTGACGGGGTCATTACTTTTGGCATCGGCCCGGCCGGTACGGGAAAGAGTTGGCTGGCCGTAGCCATGGCAGTGCGGGCCCTAAAAAACGGGGACGTGGACCGGATCGTCCTTACCCGTCCGCTGGTAGAGGCTGGCGAAAGGGTCGGTTTTTT
This sequence comes from Acidimicrobiia bacterium, assembly GCA_012959995.1. NCBI lineage: Bacteria > Bacillati > Actinomycetota > Acidimicrobiia > Acidimicrobiia bacterium. The sequence goes on along the minus strand of DUCC01000016.1, from coordinate 5,467 downwards.
GCCCGGCGACTTGCTGGCCAAAGTTGACCCTTATTTGCGGCCCCTTTATGACGCACTGTTTGACATGGTGGATGACGAAAATGCCGAACGCATGTTGGAACGAAACGAAGTAGAAGTGGCCCCGCTGGCGTTTATGCGGGGGAGGACCTTAAGCAATGCTTTTATTATTTTGGATGAAGCGCAAAACACTTCGCCGGAGCAGATGAAAATGTTTTTAACCCGTATCGGGTTTGGGTCAAAGGTGGTGGTCACCGGCGACGCCAGTCAAATTGATGTGCCAGGTGGACGTAGTGGCCTTGATGGGTTAGAAGATTTATTGAGTGACATCGAAGATCTTTCATTTGTACATCTCTCTAGCCGAGACGTGGTGCGCCACCGCATTGTGCAAGACATCGTGAATGCTTACGATGAGGATTTCAAAAATACTCGCCCGCAAGGTTCTCGTGCGGAGCCTTCGTGAACGAAAACTCTGGCCTTTTTTCCCGGCAAAAAAATACTGATCTAATGGTCGTGATGGTCAATGAGTGCGATGAAATCGATGTTGATCTTGATACTTGGCAAACGTTGGCGGAACAGGTTTTAAGCAGCGAGGGCTTAGCGACCTGCGGGGTGGAGTTAACGATCCACTTTGTAGACGAAGTGGCGATGACCGAACTAAACCAAACGCATATGGACAGTTCGGGGCCTACCGATGTTTTGGCTTTTCCGCTTTTGGAACCGGCGGAGATAGCGCAACTTTCTGGGCCAGGCCCGCAGCTTTTAGGCGACGTGGTTATTTGCCCGGCGGTGGCTTTTCGGCAAGCGGAAGAGATTTTGGGACGCAACGCGATGGACGAATTGGCCTTGTTGCTGGTGCATGGCATTTTGCATCTTTTGGGTCACGACCATTACCACCCTGAGGAACGGGCCGTTATGGAAGCACGGCAAGACGAGCATTTAGTGAAGTTTCTCCATGGATAACGCGGACCTTTTTTCTGGGCTGTTGCTGGTTGTGTTGTTGCTTGTTTCGGGATGGTTCACTGCTGTCGAAACGGCGTTTATTCGTATGCGCCGCTCGCGTTTAGAGGTGATTCTTAGAACCCGTAGCGAGCAGGGTGAAGTCGCAGAAATCTTGGTGGGAGTTTTGGAGGATCGGCTGAGGTTCCTTGGCCCTTTGTTTTTGCTCCACACCGGGGTGCGGGTAACTAGTGTTATTTTGGCGCTTTTTTTGATTCCGGATCATTTTGGAAACAGTGCCACCGGTGCGGTGATGGCGGCTTTTGTGGTTTTATTTTTTGTGATTGCTGAGGCGTGGCCTAAAGGTTGGGTTTTGCGCCGGCCCGAAGAAGCCGCTTTGCGGTTGGCTAAAAAAGCTCGTTTAGTGGAGCGCATAGTTCCTTTGCGTTGGCTGGCTTACCTGTTGATGCTGATCGTTGAACGTCTCACACCGCGAACTGCGGTGCGGGTCTCTGAGGAAGATGAGTCGACGGTTTCAGAAGAAGAATTGTTGGCGGTGGCTGACCATGCTTTGGCTTCGCACGCTATTGACGAAGATGAACACGACATGATTGAGTCGGTTATTGCCTTTGGTGACACTTTGGTGCGTGAGGTGATGGTTCCTCGCCCGGACATGGTTGTTTTGGGTTCGGAGGCAACGGTGGAAGATGCGGTTGCGGTGGCGGTGGCTACTGGCCATAGCCGATTGCCGGTGATGTTGAGTGATATTGACGACTTGGCGGGGGCCATCCACGCTAAAGATCTTCTCCGTTGTTTTGAAACAGGGGGTCCGCAGCGATCTTCTTTGACGGATTTTGTTCGCCCGTTGCGGTATGTGCCGGAGACTAAAGCGGCCGACGAGTTGTTGCGTGAAATGCAAGTCGGTCGTTTTCAATTGGTGGTGGTAGTAGACGAACATGGGGCCACGGCTGGTTTGGTGACCATGGAGGATTTGTTGGAAGAAATGGTGGGGGAAATCATTGATGAATTTGATCATGAGGATCCACTGGTTCAACATTTGGCGGGCGGCGGTTTGCGGGTACAGGGCCAAATGCCGGTTGATGAGTTGAACGATTTGTTGACAGGAGCGTTGCCGGAGGGCGGTTGGGAAACGGTTGGGGGGCTGGTTTTCGATGCCTTGGGTCATGTTCCTGAGGTGAACGAGCAAGGAGAAATCGGCCAGTGGGTTTTTACGGTGGAGGAAGTTGTGGGTCGTAGGATTATGAGTTTGCGTGTGAACGAAATTGCGTCAGTGAATATTTCTCGCCCTGAGGTGGCTAACCATGAATGAGCAAGTGTTGTCGAGTGAAAGCCAAGAGCCGGATTTCCGGTCGGGTTTTGTGACTTTGGTGGGGCGCCCCAATGTGGGGAAGTCCACTTTGCTTAATGCCGTGTTGGGAACCAAGGTGACCATTGTGTCGGATAAGCCGCAGACCACCCGTAATGAGATTCGTGGGGTATTGAATCGTCCGGGCGCCCAGGTGGTTTTTTGCGATACACCGGGTATTCATAAGCCCAAGTCGCTGTTGGGGGAGCGTTTAAACGCTACGGCTCGCGGTGCTTTGGCAGACATGGATGTGGTGCTGTTTCTGGTTGAAGCCGATGGGGATATTGGTAAAGGCGACCGCATGATTGCTTCCAGTTTGCCGACTGATCGAACTATTTTGGTGTTGAACAAGATTGACAAGGTGGGAGCGGACCGCATTTTGACGCAATTGTCGGAGGCGGCGGGTTTTTCCTTTTTGGATTATTTTCCGGTGTCGGCTACTACGGGTCAAGGAGTGGATGCGTTGGTTGACCATGTGCTGACCCTTTTGCCGGAGGGCCCGCAGTATTACCCGGATGACATGATTACTGATGTGCCGGAATCTTTTTGGGTGGCTGAGTTGGTGCGTGAACAACTGTTGGCGGTACTTAAAGAAGAGTTGCCGCATTCAGTGGCGACGCGGGTAACTGAATGGGAGTGGCCGCGCATTCGGGTAGAGATTTTGGTGGAAAGAGAATCGCAAAAAGGCATTGTCATCGGCAAAAAAGGTGCAGTGCTTAAACAGGTCGGGATCAAGGCCCGGGCCCAATTGCCGGAAGAAGTCTTTCTCGACTTGTTTGTCCGAGTGGATAAACGCTGGTCACGCGAGCCCCGCTCCCTCGATCAACTGGGCTACTAAACACGCTTCCAGCCAGGCTCCCAACCTGTCTTCCTAGAAGGCCCCAACGCTCACCTCCGCCTTCCCCAGTCGTGACCTGGGGTCAGATCCCACGTCACGAGGTTTTGGCTATTTGGTTTCTGAAGGGTTTGGGCGTGCGTAAGGGACAGCTAGTTTTCGGTGATGCGTTGCAGGTAGTTTCGGGCTATTTCTGGGTCGGCGGAGCGTTCCATGGGAGGCAGCGCATCGAGGAGGTCGTAGCGGTAGCCCTTGTTTTTTGCCAAGCGGGAGTCCAGCACGGCAGCCACCCCAAGGTCGGTGCCAGACCGGATAAGCCGGCCCACGCCTTGGGCAAGTTCGGTGGCGGCTAACGGAAGATCAATTTGGCGAAAAGAGTTGTCGCCCACCCGTTCTCGGCGCGCACTCAGCAACGGGTCGCGAGGGCTAGGGAAAGGTATTTTGTCAATGATGACCAGCGAACAGGTGCGGCCCGGAACGTCAATACCGTGCCAAAGGCCTTTGGTGCCAAAGAGGCAAGATTGTTCGTCTTCGGCAAAGGCCGCCATGAGCGCTGGTTTGGGTAGGTCGTCTTGATGGTAAATGTGCCAGGGCAAACGGGGCCTGAGATATTCGGTGGCTTCGTTGAGCGCCTTGCGACTGGTGAACAAGGCGAGGGTGCGCCCGCCCGCGGCCACAATGAGGTGCTCGATTTCGTCGTGGAGTGCTTGTCGGTAGTCGGGGTGGCGGGGGTCGGGCAGGTGCGCAGCGCAGTAAAGCAGCGATTGGTTTTCAAAATTAAAGGGGCTGCCCACATCGGCGTATTCAAAGTCATCGGTTTCTAGCCCCAAGCGTTGAGCAAGGTTGGCGGGCACGGTGGCGCTGGTCAAAATAACCGTGCGTTCTGGCCAGAGGCTTTCTTTTAAAATGTGGTCCACAGTGATCAAAGCGACTTCCAGCACCATGCGCCCGTTAAGTCGATCTACCCAGGCGACTTTGTTGTTGTCCAGGGATCGGGCGGCCTGAACGGATTCTAGAAGTGATCCGAGAGCTTGGCGGGTACGGGTTATTTTGCTGGCCGTTTCGATGCCTTTGAGTGAATTTTTTTCTGTCTTGTCTTGGATTTTCCGCAAAACAGCATCAAGCGCACCGAGTCTGGTGTCGGCCAGTTCGAGGGCTCGGGCCAAGGGTGGGAGTTCAGCGGGTACCACGCGGTTTCCGTTGCTGGGAGCAAGGGCATCTTCCATGAGGCCGGCCAGTTCTTCGGTCTGGTCGAGTTCCGGGCAAGCGGTGAGTACGCCGCTGGCCGTCCGGTGAAGGGAACGGAATCGTCCGGCGTGAATTTCGAAACCCAGCGAGGTAGAAAACACTTCTTCGGTTTTGTGGGCTTCGTCTAAAATGGCTACTTGGTGTTCGGGCAGAAATGAGTTTTCTATGGCAATGTCGATGGCGTAGAGGTACAGGTTGGTGATGACAATGTCGGCTAGGGCAGCATCGTCTCGGGCTTTTTCGGCGAAGCATTCTTCTCCGGCGGGGCAGCGTATGCGTCCGGGGCATTCGTTTGAGCCGACGCTAACTGCTCCCCAAGTGGCGGCTCGGGGTTCGAATGAGAGTTCTGCCCGGTCGCCGGTGTCTGTTTCGTCGGCCCATTCGGCAATAGCGGTTAAATGTTTCGGGTCGGCGTGGTCAGGTAATCCTTCGGCCAAACTGCCGAGGGTTTGTTGTTGGTTGGCTCGTTCTAGTTCGTTTAGTTTTTGCCGGCATACGTAGTTAGCGCGCCCTTTGAGTACGGCGAAGCTAAAAGAGTGGCCGAGGTTTTCTTGGAGGAAGGGAAGGTCTTTGTTGGCTAACTGGTCTTGGAGGGCTTTGGTGGCGGTGGCCACGATGACCGGTTGATCAGCCAAAATGGCTGGGATCAGGTAGGCCAAAGACTTGCCGGTTCCGGTGCCGGCGCGTACCACTGCGTGCTTTTGGTAGGTGATGGCGTCGGCCACTAAGCGGGTCATGGAATCCTGCCCAGGCCGGCGTTCGCCGCCTCCGGGGAGGGCACCGCAAATGGTTTCTAAAGCGATGCTTGCATCTTCCGCCAAGGTCATGCCCCGAGGTTAGAGGTTGGGGCGGTAGATTTCGCTTGTGAATGATTTTCTAACGCCGTGTTCGCCTGACGATCTTGACTCGACGCGTATCCCTCAACACATTGCGGCGGTCATGGACGGCAACGGGAGGTGGGCAGAACTCAAGGGTTTGCCCCGTACCGAAGGTCATACCGCTGGTGAGCAATCGTTGATGGACGTTCTGGAGGGTGCCGATGAGTTGGGGGTGAAGTGGTTTACGGTGTTTGCTTTTTCGAC
>DUCC01000015.1 GCA_012959995.1 Acidimicrobiia bacterium | reverse complement strand
CTGTTGGCGTTTCTTCGTCACTACCGCAAGCGGTAGCGATAACCGTGAAGGCCAGCATGATTGCTAGCAACTTCCTCACGTTTTTCATTTTTTTCCCCTCTCATTGGGAGTATTGCTCAGGCCTGAAAGCCAGAGTTCTTGTTTGCGGCAGATCAGTAACTGAACGGCCAGCCTTTCCAATAATTACGAATCTTTATCCAAATGCCATAAAGCCCGAGCGGCTCAAACAACATGAAGACCACGATAAGTAGACCATAAATAACCTCATCTAGTGCGCTGGCCGGCAAGGGGTAACCCAATGCTGATTCGCTTAAGGTAATAAAACCAAAGTCGCCGTTTTCTACAGAAATAAGGCCATCCCAAAGAGCAGCAAAGATCCCTTCGCCTTCCGCTTGGCGACTGGCCCATTTCACTACTTCTTCAACCAAGCGATGCGACATAACCACAAAGAACGTGCCGTAAAGCACCCCAGAAACCCGACCCATGCCACCAATTAACAAAATGGCCACAAACTCAACCGAAAGAATCAAGTCCCAAAACTCGGGTGGCATCTGTCCCACCATGGAAGCCAATAGTGCCCCGGCTACGCCGGCATAAAACGATGAGATAGCAAAAGCGATGGTCTTGTATTTAGCCTCGGGCACGCCCATGATTTCGGCAGCCACGTCACGGTCTCGAATAGCGGCCAACGCCCGGCCGGTACGAGTACGCCCAATGTTGGCCGCTGCTAAAGCAAACAGCACTGTTAAACCCAACAACAAAAGATACGTTTTTTGGTTGCGGCTTATATCAAACCAAAACCAATGCCCTTTATCAGAAAAATCAATAAGGGGGGTTTCTTCTTTCCAAATACGGAACTGCAGTTTGGGCCACTTACGCCCCAAAGACCCTGGTCCGGCAATTTCAGTAAAAACACGCGACAGATGCAAGCCGATGAAGACCAGGCCGAGCGTCACGATGGCCAAATAAAGACCACGGACTCGTACCGCAGCCGGAGCCACCAGAATACCTACCCCAGCGGCGACAGCCCCAGCGGCCGGAAGCCACAGCCACATGGGAAGACCCCAACCCCAAAGAGAAGACGTGTTAGCCCCGCCCATAAGTACTGCGGTGTAAGCCCCAACCCCCATGAAAAATCCGTGGCCCAGAGAAACTTGACCCGCCACCCCGGAAAGAATATTTAAACCCAAAGCCGAGATACAAAAAATCAGCATGCGATTCACTACCCGAAGCCAGGTGTTGTCCCCAAGAAAGCGAACAAAAGGAATCTTGTCAATTACCGGCAAATCGAAAGGCATGAGTACCAGCACCACAAGAAACAACACGATGGCCACTTTTTGCGTACGGGTGGAAAAAAGTTGCGTCTCGTCCTGATAGGAGGTGTAAAGATTCGGGCGGCCTTTCATACGCGGCGCACCTCCTCAGTACCAAACAAGCCGTACGGCTTAATAAGCAAAGCAATAAGCATCACCACGTAGGGCACAACTTGTTGATAGCCGACTCCTAAAACCCCCACATAGCCAGAAAGGTACTGACCAGCGAAGATTTCCATAAAACCAATCAGCAAACCACCCACCAGGGCCCCAATGACTGAATCCAAACCGCCCACAATCACCGCAGGGAGGGCACGGAAAGCAAAGAACGCTCCTTCACGGCTGGCCGTACCGGCCGCCGCCCAAGGGGACATAGAAGAAAAAATCCCTGCCATGGCAGCCAAAGCCGCACCAGCAGCCCAAGCAATAGCAAAAATGCGTCCCACGTTAATGCCCTGCGCTAAAGCTGCTTCTTGATCAAAAGCGGTGGCGCGCATAGCCACCCCAGTGCGGGTTTTAAGAAAACGCCAAGTAATAAGGAAAACAATTGCTGTGGCCACAATGGCCGAAATGTATGACCAAGAGACTACGGCCTCACCGATTTTGAAGGTTTGGATTCCCCACGGAACCCCCAAGATACGAGGTGTCAGGCTCACCGCATCAGAAGCCACCACACGAATCGCTACCTCTAACCCAAGGGTGATGACTGCCATAGAGAAAATCGGTTCGCCAATCATGCGCCGAATAGCCAATCGTTCAATAATCAAACCAAATACTGCGGTAGCGGCCATAGCCAGCAGCAACGCAATAACCCAGTGCACGTAATTGGGGCCCGGCAACCATCGGCCCGGGACATCCCAGTCAATGAAAATAATGGACAAGAACCAGGTTCCAGTCAAGGCGATTGCCCCTTGGGCAAAGTTTACTGTTTGGGTGGCTTTGAAGATAAGTACAAAGCCCAAAGCCAACATGGCGTAAAGCGAACCTAAGGCCATGGCCTTAAAAAATGTCTGCACAAAGGTATCTACAGTAGAAAGAGCAAACAGCATCGGTAAAGAACTCATTGATACATCGATTCCACTAAATCGCCGAACGCCTCGTTCATGGCCGACCGCTTAATTTTTTGCGTGGCCGTCAACTCGCCGTCCTCGTGGTCTAGTTCTTTAGGAATCATACGAAACTTTCGGATGCTCTCTACTCGGGCAAATTTTTCATTGGTTTCATTTACTACCTCTTGAATTAACTCCAGCACTTCAGGTTTTTCTGAAAGATCCCGGTAGGTGGTGTACGGAATGTTCTTCCGCAACGCCCAGTTGCCCACCGTGTCTAACTCAATGCCAATCAGTGCGGAAAGAAACTTGCGGCCATCACCAATAACCATGGCTTCTTTAACGTAGATAGAAGCCTTAAGGCTGTTTTCAATTTCTGAAGGCGAAATGTTTTTTCCGCCCGAAGTAATAATGATGTGTTTAATACGATCAACGATGCGTACGTGGGTTCCATCTACCCACTCGCCAACATCGCCGGTCATAAGCCAACCATCTTCGGTAAAAGTACCGGCGGTTTGTTCTGGTTTATTCCAGTAGCCAACAAAAACTGCAGGATGTTTAGTTTGGATTTCACCGGTTTCTTCATCAATGCGAAAACCAATATCGTTATACGGTTCACCCACCGTGCCCAGCTTGGCTCGACCAGGCACATTCGTAGTGGCCACCGCTGAGTTTTCAGTCATGCCATAGAGCTCATATACTGGCACCCCGATGCCAATAAAAAACTCCAATACTTCAGGAGCAATGGGCGCCGCACCAGAACCGGCATGCCAACACCGACGCAGACCAATACGTTCCAACATGGGGCGAAAAATTAGTGGGTAGCCAAGAAGGTTCAGCAACCAACTTTTCATGGTGTGGCTTCCGCCGTTAGCTACTTTTTCTTTGCCAATGACTTCCGCCAGTTTTAGGCCGAACTTCAGCCAAGCGCGTTTAAAAGGCGAAGCGTCGGAGGCTCGAATGAGCACCCCAGCGTGAAGTTTTTCCCAAATGCGCGGGACGGCAAAGAAAAGCGAAGGTTGGATCTCTCGCAAGTTAAGGGTCACTGTTTCGATGGATTCAGCGAAATTTAAAGTAACCCCCACTCCCACCATGTGCCAGGTAGAGAAAATTCGTTCTGCTACGTGACAAAGTGGTAAATAGGTAAGCACTGAATCTTTATTGCTGGGCTCGCGTTTACCTCGCAAACCGTTAGCTCCGGTCAAACGGGTTAAGGCAAAGGCCACATTAGCGTTGGTCAACATGACCCCCTTCGGTGGGCCGGTAGTACCCGAGGTGTAGACCAAGGTCATGACATCGTCGGGTTGAGCGGCGGCCATACAATTTTCAACTGCTGCGGCATTTTCTTGCCGGTGTTGACGACCCAGTTTGAGAAAATCTTCCCAATAGAGCAAGCGCTCATCGGTATAAGAGTGCAGGCCTCGGGGCTCGGTGTAAAGAATGTGAGTAAGGTCGGGTAGGTCGTTGGGGCTTATTTCTAAGACTCGGTCAACTTGTTCTTGGTCTTCGGCAAAGTGAACACGTACCCCAGCATCGGTGAGCAAATACTCCACTTCGGTTGCCGGGTTAGTTGGGTAAAGGCCAACGGTGATCCCGCGAATGGCCACCGCAGCAAGGTCAAGAATCACCCATTCGGGGCGGTCTTCGGACTGAATAGAAACTCGATCACCAGTTCCGACGCCAAGAGCCAACAAGCCGTGGGCGGCATCCATGATGATGTCCCAAGTTTTTTCCCAAGTGAATTCTTGCCAAATACCGAAGTCTTTTTCGCGCATAGCGATGGCTTGAGGGGTGCGCTGTGCCCATCCGCGAGCCAACGAAGCCACCGTTTCTGCTACTTCGCCGTCTTGTGTTTGTGCTTGTTCGTTCATGGTTGCAACCATGTTTGCCTGTACGCCCTCTCTAGGTGCCCGAAGTCACAGAGTATAGACATTATTTGGAACCAACTCAATTCCAGAACCAAAATAATAAAAACTTTTACATTCCCGTAACAAATGGCTATTTAGAAAACCTGCGCTCACTAAAATAGCGGCATGGCCGTCGACGAAGAGCTCCCGATACTTACCACCACCGAGTTAGGAAACTTGCTTAAAAATGGTCTGCGCACAATGTTTCCTGAACAAGTTTGGGTTGAAGGCCAAATAACCGGTTTACGCATTCCTCGAGCTGGCCACGTCTATTTTGATTTAATCGACCCACCGGAAGAGCCCGGGCAACCGGCGCCAGCAAAATTTAGCGTGGCCATGTGGCGCGGCACCCGCGCCACAGTAGAAAAAGTTTTAGCCGAAGCCGGCAACCTGGCTTTAGAAAACGACCTTCAGGTACGTATTTTGGTCAAACTCGATTTTTATGTACCCCATGGCCGGTTGCAACTAATCATGGAAGGCATCGACCCAAGCTTTACTTTGGGGAAACTCGCCGCCGACCGGGATCGCCTGCTCCGTGCCTTGGCCGACGAAGGCCTCATTGATCAAAACCGCAACGTATTTTTAGCCAACCCTCCTTTACGGGTTGGTTTGGTAACCAGCATTGGTTCGGCCGCCCATGCGGACTTTGTAACAGAACTCGAAAACAGTGGTTTTGGTTTTAATCTGTTGGTTTGCGATACCCGGGTGCAAGGCGAAGGGGCCGCCGAACAAGTGGCCCACAATTTACAAGTGGTGGCTAGCCATAAACCTGATGTGGTGGCTCTGGTGCGGGGCGGTGGTTCTGCCGCCGACCTTTTAGTTTTTGACAACGAGTTAGTGGCGCGAACTATTGCTGCTTTACCGGTACCGGTTTTTACGGGGATCGGGCACGAAATTGATCAGAGTGTGGCCGACCTGGTAGCGCACAAATCCTTTAAAACACCTACCGCTTGTGCGGGGGCTTTGGTTGATGCGGTGCGCCTCTACGACGACCTGCTTACCGGGTTACGTGCCGCACTAGGCGAACGAGTTCATGTAGTTCTTGATTATGCACAACAACGGCAAGACCATCTTTCTCAACGCATTACTCAGTCGGCAAGCCACGCCATCAATCGTCAAGCCGACCGTTTAAAAAACTTATGTCAGAGGTTGGTGGTTACTGCGCCGCAGCGTCTTGATCGCTGCCACGACCAACTCGAAACTCAAGCTTTACAGTTGCGAGCCCTCGACCCGGCGCGGGTGTTGGCTCGCGGATGGTCAATTACCCGTACCGTTGATGGGCGTTTAATTACCCAAATAGACGATGTTTCTGCCGCCGATGAACTCATCACCACCCTCGCTGACGGTACGGTCAGTTCTACTGTTACCGCCAAGGAGGCTTCATCATGAGTAGCGTCGACAAAATTATTGAAGGTTTGGGATACGACGAAGCACTCGCTGAGTTGCGGAGCATTCTGGAAGCCCTTGATGGTGAAGCGGTAGACGTTGACAAATTGGCATCCCAGGTAGAGCGAGCAGATCTTTTGATTCACCATTGCCGGAGCCGCATAGATGCCGCTCGGTTACAGGTTGAACAAGTCGTTGAAGCCTTGGTTGAGGAAGACTGATGTTTATTCGCAAGCTTTCGTCGACCACTGCTTTTGTGGCCGTTGATCTCGCTGACTGCCCTGGCCATGGAGTGGCGCGATCGGCGCCCAAAATTTTACAAGGCGGGGCTAAAGATCTCGCAAGGTCAGTGACCTATACCTTGGCTTGTTTGGAACGCCAAGAAACCGGCATCTCGGCCGGCATTAGCGCCCCAAAAGAAACCAAAAATGAAGCGATCAAACATTTTGCCGCTGAACTTGCCGGCTGGGACGCTGGTTATTCTTTGACCGCCGGCAAAGGGGTCAGCGGTGATGCCGTTGCTTCTACTGACCATGGCGCAGTTTGGCAAAGCGTGGTAGCCGCCGCACAAGTGGTTTGCCCAGACGCCACTACGGCAGTTACCGACTTGCCTGCCCCCACTGATTTAGTGGCGGCCCTAGCCGGTACCGGTATTTCTTTAGTGGCTAGCGAGAAACCCTTTGAGACAGCAGCAGACATTTTGTTTGTCGGATCCAAAATGCGGGTGCTGGACCATGACATGGGAGATCAGTTAAAAGTAAAGGCCGTGGTACCGGTTACCCGTTTGGCCTTAACCACTCGAGGGTTAGCGCGCTGCACTAGTCGAGGAGTGGTGGTAGCGCCAGATTTTATTTCGGCCGCCGGCGCACTTTTAGGTGCTGAAGTGGCAGCCACTACCCGCACCCTTTTAACGGACCTTGTTGATCACCCGGCGGGCCCGGTAATGGGTGCTTGTTTGCAGGCCGAAAAGTTTTTACAAACCTGGCAAGAGTCTTTACCCTTTGGGCGCCCTCTCTAAGGGTTAAAAAGATCGCCCATTTTGATTAGCGATAACGCCCGGCAGGTAAGCCAAAATACGGCCGTCGCCTACCGTTAACACGCCGTAGACCTGACGCACCACACCGTCGAGACTCACCATGGTGGCTTCATACCGTACAACATCACCATCTTCGGCAAAATGGTCGGTTGACACCAACACGCTGGGGCCTTCGGTGGCAAGGCACTGGGTAAACCATTCGCCAATAGCTCGGTGACCGCGAGAGGTGCCTTCGAAGGTCACTATCTCGGCTTCTGGGGAGAAGAGTTCAAGCAAGGGCTCAATTTGACCGTGTTCATAACGACCCATGAAGCGTTCAAAAAGCAAACGCCCGGCCGAGGCAGTGAGAGTTGGTGACGAGGTACTAATTGTGGTGTTCATGTTAAATAACGCTAACTACACCAAAAATAATGTTTGTGGAAAGGTGACCCGATTCACCGGTGACTCGTGTCACGAACCTCTAGCCTGTAGAGGTCGGGGCTGTAGCTCAGTTGGCTAGAGCACCTGCTTTGCAAGCAGGGGGTCGTGGGTTCGATTCCCATCAGCTCCACAAAGGGTGGTCAGTATTTTTGCTGGTCACCCTTTTCGTAACCCGTGAGGGGGGACTGTCCCCACCTCACGAACTTTTTAGAAGTTGAGGTGACCGAGGAGAACATTGACCGTGTTGGTGCCTATTTCTTCTACGGCGTAACCGCCCTCCATGACATACAAGGTGGGCAGACCTGAAGCAGCAATGCGTTGGCCGATGCGCAGATAGTCCGGGGTGTCTAGTTTAAAAAAACTAATCGGGTCATCTTTAAAGGTGTCCACCCCCAACGAAACCACCAACGCATCCGGTCGGTAGTCGACAATGGCTTGACACCCAACCTCCAGAGCCGCCGCCCATTGGGCAAACTCGGTGCCGCTCGGTAAAGGCAAATTTAAGTTGGCGCCTTCTCCTGGGCCTTGACCGGTTTCATCGGCGTAACCCAAAAAGTAAGGAAATGCCTCGGCCGGGTCGCCATGTAGTGAAACAAACAACACTTCAGGCCGATTATAGAAAATGCTTTGGGTTCCGTTGCCGTGGTGGAAGTCCACATCGAGCACCGCCACCCGTTGCGCCCCGTCGTTTAAAAACCCTTGGGCGGCGATGGCGGCGTTATTTAAAAAACAGTACCCCCCAAATTGGTTTGCTGAAGCATGGTGGCCCGGTGGCCGGCACAAAGCAAAAGCATTATTAGCACCAGCAGAAACTCGCCGTTGTGCCGTCTGGGCCAACGAGGCTGCTGCTTCTACCGCCGACCACGTGCCGGGAGTGATTGAGGTTTCGGCCGCCAAAGCATAAAAACCTAATTGACCATCAATGTCCGCCGGGACCTTGTCGTTACGCAGCCCTCTTACCGGAAACATGGTAGGGATGGCCTCGCCGGTATGCCCAGCCGCTAACCAGTTCGCCCAAAAGTTTTGTAAAAACTGTACGTAATCCGCCTCGTGTACCCCGTGCACCGCAGCAAAATCTAAAACATCAGGGCCAGAGCGGTGAGTGAACCCGGCCGCATCAAGCGCCGCCACAATATGGTCCCAACGCTCCGGGCACTCAAACGGCCGAATCAGTTGGCCCTCGTAAACCTCCCCTTGAGGAAAGTGCGTCTCATGGTCAGTGCTGTAGATGACTTCCATAGCGGCACCCTAGACAAAGAAACCCCTAGGCTACGAATGTGTCACAAATTGTTATCGCCATATTGGTCGCTGGGGCCCTAATTTGGGTGGGTTTTATTATTTTAAAAATGTTGGCTACCCCGCCACCCGAACCACCACCCGCCGGAGAGCTCCGCAAAGTAAAACTGCAATATCGTTGCAGCCTCTGCGGCACCGAAGTGCGCATGACCACCGCCAACAACGAAACCCCTGACCCTCCTCGTCACTGCATGGACGAGATGGATCTTTTAGTCATCGAAGAGCTCTAAGTTTTTCTCACCCTCCGCGCGAAGTTATCCACAGGTTGGGGATGAACCTGTGGGAAATCACACGCGTGTGACTTGCCCACTAAAAATACTAAAAGCACAGGTCAGCGATACTGTGTAGAGGTAAGAATCCCGCCCAAAATCCCGCCCAAGCCCAGCATCAGATAACCGTTGCTGGTGCCGCCCGGCAACCACGCCACGTAGTTAAAGAAAATAACCAACATGCCTAAGCCCAAAAAGCTAAACATGAGCACCGGTACCCAAGTTGGGGACGAAGAATCGCTCTCCGGCGTAGGCGCCTGGTAACGAGAACCCGACGGCCTTCCCTTTGGAGTAACTCGGCCACCTTCAACACGACGTTTCTGCGGTTTGTTCATAACCCTGAGGATAGGCCGCTCAACTAATATCAACGACGGATCAGTGCCCACTTTTGGCTAGCGTGGCTGCCGTGGCCACAAAAGTCTTAGTTATTGACAATTACGATTCTTTCGTATACAACTTGGTGCAGTACCTCGGCGAGTTAGGGGCCGAACCGCTTGTTCACCGCCACGATGCCCTCACCCTCGACCAGGTAGAAGCGCTCAACATCGATGCAGTACTTATTAGCCCCGGGCCAGGTCGCCCCGAAGACGCCGGCATCTCTACTTCGGTCATCCAATGGGCCGCCGGACGAGTACCACTGCTCGGGGTTTGCCTAGGCCATCAAGCCATCGGTGCCGCATGGGGTGGACAAGTAGTGCGCGCCCCAGAAATCATGCACGGTAAAACTTCGTTTATTGAGCACCAAGAAAAAGGGGTATTCGCTGGGCTACCTTCCCCATTAGAAGCCACCCGCTACCACTCGCTCATTGTGGATCGAGACACCTTGCCCGACGAATTAGAAATCACCGCCACCAGCAGCGACGGCCTCATCATGGGTTTACGGCATAAAGAACACGCCATCGAAGGGGTGCAATTTCACCCCGAATCAATCCTCACTGAATCTGGCCATCAACTATTGGCCAACTTTTTAGCGCAGGTCAACTAACTCTTTACGGGGCCGGCTCTTCTGGCGGTGTGGTTTCTTCTGGCGGCTCGCCTTGGCGGCCCACGCTAATCACCACAAACGATTCCGGCGGAACCTCTACACCAGCAGCCGGAGACTGGCTCATAACCCGGCCATCGTTCACGCTGCCGTATTCCACATCAACAAAGTTGATAGACACCGAGAAACGCAAACCGATTAACAAGTCGTTGGCGGCCCCTACTTCTAAAGCCACCACCGAAGGTACAGAAACTGGGGACGGGCCATCAGATACCACGATTTCTACTGTGCCCCCGGGTGCCAACTCCGCACCGGCTGATGGGGTGGTGCGCAACACCAAGCCCGCTTCTACCGTTTCGCTGTTTTCTTGCACGGTGGTTGCTCGCCAACCCAACTGGGTCACGATGTTCATGGCGTCAATAGCCGGGCGGTTTTCTAAGTTGGGTACCGTTTCTACCGCCGGACCCGAAGAGACATACAGGGTGATCGTTTCACCAGCCGCCACTTCAGCACCGGCTTGGGGGTTTTGTTCAATTATTTCTCCCGCTAACACCACCGGATCTTCGGTGTCTACGAGTTCAACCAGCAGCCCCATTGATTCCAAATCTCGTTGGGCATCAACCGCCGCATCGCCGACCACGTTTAGTAACACCATCGGACCAGTGCCTTGACTTACCCAAAGTTGCACTATGTCATCGGCTTCGAGTTTGGTACCTGCTTCTGGGTCTTGATCAAACACCGTGTTGGCCGGGAAATCACTGTTCGATTCGAGTTCCATTTGCACACTTAACCCGGCATCGCTGAGCATCGTGCGGGCTTCTTCTAGTGAGGTTCCAAGCAGCGTCGGCACCTCAATTAAGCCGGCTACCGGGTCGTCGCCACCATCGCTACCAACCCCAAGCGTGTCAACAAAAGCCACCATCAAGTAACCCAACAAGCCAAGCAGCGCCGCGAAACTCACGGCAAACAACAACGTGCGCAACCAACCATCGTCACGACGGGTGCGGTGACCTTTACCAAAATCGGCTTCCTTTTGTTGCCCGGTACCAGAAGACTGGCCACCCACCCCAACTGGTGCTGCCGGACGCAAATCGTGGGCTCCCTCGCTGTAACGACGCAAGTCGCTCCGCAGGTCTTCGGCCGTGGGGTACCGGTTCACCGGGTTTTTAGCCAGCAACTTCATGGTGATGGCTTCTAGCGAAGCGGCCACCGAAGCGCCAGATTTACGCAAAGACTGCGGGGCATCTTGCACATGTTGGTAGGCCACCGCTACCGGGGTATCGCCAGTGAACGGAGGGCGCCCTAACAACATTTCGTAAAGCACCACGCCTAAGGCATACAGGTCGCTCCGGGGGTCTACTTGATGGCCTTGGGCTTGTTCAGGAGAAAAATACGTTGCGGTACCCATGACCGTGCCCGCCTGGGTCAAGTCGCTTTGCCCAGACACCATGGCAGTAGCGATACCAAAGTCAGTCACCTTGACCTGCCCATTGGGGGCCACCAGCACGTTGCCGGGTTTCACATCACGATGAATCAGCCCATTGCGGTGAGCAAAACCCAAAGCAGCCGCAATATCGGTAGCTACCTCGGCGGCCCGGTCGGGGTGCAGGGGGCCTTCGCTTTGTAGAATCTCGGCCAAACTCCGGCCCTCTACGTATTCCATAACAATGAAGTAGGTGCCGGCTTGTTCGCCCCAGTCGTAAACGCTGACAATATTAGGGTGGTTTAAGTTGGCGGCCGCTTGGGCTTCTCGACGAAAGCGTTCGACAAAGTTGGCGTCGCCAGAAAACTCGTCAAAAAGCACCTTGACGGCCACCGGGCGGTCCAGTAACAAGTCACGCGCTAAATAGACCTCGGCCATGCCCCCGCGAGCAATTTGGCGATGAAGTTCGTAGCGGTCGTTGTAGACCGTGGGCGCCTGTTCAGACATAGACCAAGATTCTACCTTCCTCGCGGCGATTGCTGGAGGCAGGGTGGCCAGTTTTACTCAGAAATGTTAAATAGTTCAAGCAGCACCTCTCTCGCTATTGGTGCAGCAACCCGTCCCCCGGTTTGTTCTCCGGCTTCTTGGTCGGCGGCCACGAACACGGCAAAAGCCACCGCAGGGGCTTGGTTGGGTAAACCGGCAAACCCGACCAGCCAAGCATGGGTAGCGATTTGTCCGGCCGCTACTTGGGCGGTGCCGGTTTTGGCGCCTATGACCAGACCGTCAATATCTAAGCGTCGGGCTGTGCCTTCGGCCACCACGCCTCGCATGCCTTCGGCTACCAGAGCAGCGGTGGCGGGTTCCATTGCTTCAAGCCAGGGGCCGCTTTCGGGGCGAGAGATTACCTGGCCAGATTGGTCGCGTATTTCATCGACCAAGCGAGGCCGCGGTACGTTTCCGTTGTTGGCTACCGCGGCCGCTACCAAAGCCATTTGCAACGGGGTGGCCGCTACTTCGTATTGGCCAATGGAAGCTTGGGCCAACAAGGGGGTGTCTTCAACCACCGGAATCAACGTGTCTTGGCCAGTTTCGTCGGTGACCATAGAAAGCACTTTGCCAAAATCGTCGGGAAAGTTTGAGGCCGCTACCGGCAGGTCAAAGGGCAGGCTTTGGTTAAACCCAAAGCCTTCAGCAATAGCCACCATGGCGTAAGGGCCTACGTATTCGGCCCCGATTTGGGCAAAAGCAGTGTTGCAAGAGGCCCGCATGTTTTCGCGTAAATCCCCGCCGCAGGTGCTGCCGCCATAGTTGGTGATAGCCCGGTTAGTTAACGGTGGCACATAGCCGTCGGTTTCGTTAAGCAACGGTAGGTCCAACGTAAAGCCCGCAGTTTCTACCGCTGCGGTGGCGGTTACTACTTTAAAAGTGGATCCCGGAGCAAAGATTTCTCCGGTGGCTCGCGGCAACAACGGGTTGGTGGGGTCGGCCAACAAGACCGACCGAGCTTCGTTGGCGGCCGTGGTGTCTACCGACGACAACGGGTTGGGGTCGTAACTGGGTGAACTCCAAAGAGCCAACACATTGCCGGTAGCAGGATCAAGCATCACCACCGCTCCTTCACGGTCCCCTAATGCGGTGGCTGCTGCTTGTTGCAGTGCATGATTTATGGTCAGCACCACATCTGCTGTTTCGGGGTCGGCGGCAAACAAGTCGTAAAGCGGGTCGGCGCGTTGTTCAGCAGTGCGGCCACCGAGCACTTCGTCGTAGGTGGATTCAAGGCCGGCTACCCCCGAGGTAAACGAGTGGTAACCCGTCAGGTGGGCGTACAAAACCCCATGCGGGTAGTGGCGTTGTCGATCAAAACGGCTGCTCTCAGTGGAAAGCGACTCGGCGACCACCACCCCGTCAGCGGTGGCTATTCGTCCCCGGGGCGCCCCAAATGCTTCGATCGCTACCCGAGCGTTGGTGGGGTCTTCAACCAATCGTTGGGCTCCATAAACCTGCACTCGGTTGAGTTGAGCGAACAACAATAAATACCCCAACAATAAGCCGAGACCTAAGCGGCGGATGCGCACGTTCATGACGTAACCTGCTCATTTTGTGCCGGTGCGGTAGTTGTTTGTAAGGCCACCCGGTCACTAAGACGCAGCAGCAAAGCCACCAAAATGTAGTTGGCCAGCAGCGACGAGCCGCCGTAAGAAATAAAAGGCAAAGTCACTCCGGTGAGGGGCAACAAACGCACTATCCCACCCATAATGACCAAAGCTTGGAGACCCATAAGCGTGGTGAGCCCTACGGCCAGCAACTTGTTAAACGGGTTGATGGATTGCACGGCAATACGTAACCCGCCGCCAATCAACAATATGAACGAACCCACCACCAAGGTGGTCCCCATTAAACCCATTTCTTCACCAATGGCGGCAAAAATAAAGTCTGTTTCTACTTCGGGTATGCGGTTGGGTTCGCCGGCGCCCGGGCCAGTGCCGGTTAACCCGCCGGTAGCCATAGCCAACGCTGCTTCAACCAGTTGATACCCCGACCCGGAACGCGTAGCCCATGGGTCGAACCAAATATCTACACGGTCCTGCACGTGGGCAAAGATGCGCCAGGCCACCACTGCTCCAGATACAAACAGACCGCCGCCAATTATTAAAAAGGCCGGGCGTTCGGTGGCTACCCACAACAACACTACAAACAGGGCGTAATACAGCAGGCTGGACCCTAAGTCTTTTTCTGCCACCAGTACCAGCAGCGAAACCCCCCAAGCCGCCAGCACCGGCGCTAAGTGCCGTCCGTCGGGGATTTCAAATCGGCCGATGCGACGATTCCCGACTTGCAATAGTTCTCGATTTTCCACCAAGTAAGCGGCTAAAAAAATCGCTAAGGCTAAGCGAGCAAACTCCCCGGGTTGCAAATTAATGGGGCCAATGGAAGCCCAAATACGCGCCCCATTTATTTCGCGTCCCACCACGGGCAACATGGGCAGCATGAGCAACCCAATACCAATGAGCCCAAAGGTGTAGCGGTGGGCGGCGAGGTCTCGGGGGCGACGCACAATTATTAAGGTGGCCACAAAGGCTCCGACCCCTAAAGCCGTCCAGGTGGTTTGCAAAGCCGGAAGCTCATCAGCGATACCAGATTCGTGAGAAAGCCGAATAATAAATACTTGCCCCAAACCGTTTAAAAAAACTACGACCGGCAAAATTATTGGGTCGGCGTGAGGAGCAAACCTTCGTACCGCAAGGTGGGCCACTACCCCGAGGGCCAAAACCAGTAACAAAAAAGACCCTAAATCTGCGGGCAGCGAAGCCGAACGGCCGAGCCCCGCTAAAGCGTAAAGCAACGCTGTGGTGAGGCCCGCTAATGCAATGAGACCTAGCTCGGTGCGGCGACGCTGGGTAGCCAGTGCGCTGGTCATCCGCCAGAACGCTCGTTGAGGCGTTCCATAACTTCACGGGCCGCCGTTAAGGAGTCTGCTTCTATGGCGGCTGCTACGAGATCTTGGTCGTGTTCGCTGAGTTCAGCCACGGATACCCCGCCAGAAACTGCAAGGCGTGGTTCGAACCACAACAAGCCATCGGGCCGTCCTTGAAAAACCGAGACGCGTCCTTCGTGTTGGCCCACAAACCATCCACTTTGGGCGTAATACCAGATGGACCCAAAAACGACGCCGGCCAGCACCAGCAGAGTGGCAAAAAATACACTCACCCGCCAGGTAACTATTTTTCGCCGCTTTTTCGGCAAAGCAGGCACCACACTTTGTATTTTGGTGTGTGCTTCGCTGGTGGCGACCTTGGCCGTTTCGGGGGCTTCAGTTACATCCACCACTAGTACGGTGACGTTGTCGTGGCCCCCGGCGGCAACCGCTGCCCCGGTTAAGGCATCAGCGGCATCTTGAGGTTCTTCAAAATTAAGCAACGCATCGGTAATCGTTCGGTGGTCAAGTTCGTTAAACAACCCGTCGCTACATAACAAAAATCGGTCGCCGGCTACCGGGGCGAGTTCCCAAGTGTCTACGGCCAAGTTGACCTCTATGCCCAAGGCTCGGGTTAAAACATTTCGTTGCGGGTGCCGAGCCGCTTCGGTGGCGGAAAGTTCCCCGGCCCGCACCAAGTCGGCCACCAGGCTGTGATCTTCGCTTACTTGGCTAAGCGCTCCCGCCGTTAGGCGATACACCCGACTATCTCCTACGTTGGCCACAGCCAAAATTGGGGCGCCGTCTTGACTGGTGGCGGCAACGATGGCACACAGGGTGGTGCCCATGCCACGGAGGTCTGGGTTGGTGGCCGCTCGTTTAATAACCTCGTGGTTGGCGACCGTTACTGCGTTTTCTAGCCCGCTTCGACTGCGACGCTCCGCGGCTTTTCTTCCTCGGCTCGGTTCGCTAAAAAGTTTAACCACCGTGGTGGCCGCTACTTCTGAAGCGACTTCGCCGCCGGAATGCCCTCCCATTCCGTCGGTCAAAACAAAAACCCCGTCGGTGACGGCGTAAGCGTCTTGGTTGTTGGCTCGTACTTTGCCTTGGTGGGTGGCGCCTCCACTGCGCAAGGTTATTTTTTGCCAAGACTCAAGTCGCCGGTTCATGTCAACTCCAGCACCGTGTCACCAACTTGGAGTTGATCACCCAACCGCATCACCATGGGGGCCGATACTCGTTGTCGATTCACGTAGGTGCCGTTGGTGGAACCCAAATCTTCGACCACTATTTGGTCGGCTCGTTGAAATACCCGAGCATGCATTTGAGAAACAAAATCGTCATCAACGGTGATGGTGCATCCGGCGGCTCGACCCAAAGTTATTTCGTCAGCCAAGTCGTAACTGCGACCGGCGTTTTGTTTAGGTGCGGTTATGACCAAGCGTTGGCTGCTGTTTAGGGAAACCGTTGTGGTTTTAGGGGCTCTGGTTTCTACCCATACGGCTCGTAGCACGCGAAAAAAGAACAGGTAACAAAGGCCCAGCAGGCAAAGCCGCAAAATGGTTAAAAGTTCGTCGCTCACGAAGCGTCAAAACGCAGCACGGTGGTGCCGATTCGTATTTCGTCGCCGTCGTTGAGTTGCCGTTCAACAATGCGATGATCGCCTATCCATGTTCCGTTGGTGGAACCTTTATCTATTAAGTGCACCCCGTCGCTGCGGCGATGAATTTCTGCGTGGTCGCGGCTGGCTGCTTTTTCCATCAAAATAATGGTTGATTCTGGGTTGCGGCCCAGGGTGGTTATTTGTTCGGTGAGGTCTCGGCGTTGACCAGCAGTATTGACTAATGATCCGGCGGCTCCGGCGGTGTCTTCACGCATTATGGCTACTACGTCAATGGTGCCGGTACGCCGCTGGTCGTCGGTGATGAGGTCTACCTCTACTGGGCCGGCGAAGCGGTACCCCTCGTCTTGGGCGTGTTGGCGCACTGCTTCGGTGAGTTCTCGTTTGAGGGTGCGGTCAATTTCTTCAAACCGTTGGGCATCGGGAGGGCTGAGGTGCACGGTGAAATGGTTGGGAACCACCACCTTGCCGTCTACGCCAACCGACCGATGGGCTTCGAGCACCCGCACTAAGCGGCGGCCTACTTCTACGGGCCGTAACCCGCTTTTAAAAAGCCGCGCAAAGGTCCCTTCGACCATTGCTTCGAGCCGACGCTCCACCCGGTGCCTTGTCATAGGGGCGACCCTACCCGCTGAGGGTTGCTGGGTTGTGGCGCGTGAGGTCGCACCACGGCCCGAAACGGTTACGCTTTTGGCTTGTTACTCGCGCGAGTGGCGGAATTGGCAGACGCGCAGGATTCAGGTTCCTGTGTCCGCAAGGACGTGAGGGTTCAAGTCCCTCCTCGCGCACCACTCGGCTGGCTTTTAACTAAAGCCAGCCGTTTAGGCGTTTACGTCAACAACGAGGCGGCCCCGTACTTGGCCGGCCAAGATTTTTTCGGTGGCGGTAAATACTTGATCGAGGCCAATGGTTTCGGTCATAGAAGCCAAATGGTCGAGGTCGAGGTCGGTGGCTAAACGAGCCCACGCTTCGAGGCGGCGCGGCCGAGGCACGGTTACCGAATGCACGCCGCGCAGGGTCACGCCCCGCAAAATAAAGGCCGCTACGCATCCTTCTGGTTGTATGGCGGCCAGCACGTTGGCCAACGTGTGGCTACCTACGGCATCTACGGCGCCCGCCCAACGAGTGCGCACCATAGGGCGACCACCAGATTCTGAGAGTTCGGCTCGGTCTACTATTTGGGTAGCGCCGAGGGCTTTGAGATAGTCGGCTTCTTCGGGGCGCCCGGTAGAAGCATGCACTTCGTAGCCCAACCCAGCTAGCAAAGAAATGGCTGTGGAACCTACCCCGCCCGAAGCTCCGGTAACCAGTACCGGGCCAGATTCTGGGGTGACCGCGTGTTCTTCTAAAGCCAGCACGCACAACATGGCGGTGTAACCGGCGGTGCCGATGGCCATAGCTTGGGCCGTGGTGAAACCTTCGGGCACCGGCACGGTCATGTCGGCATTTATGCGAGCCCGTTGGGCGTACCCACCCCAGTGGTCTTCGCCGAGTCCCCAGCCGTTTACCAGCACTCGTTCGCCTACCGAAACCAACGGGTTGGTGGTTTCGGCCACCGTGCCGGCCAGGTCAATGCCGGGCACCATGGGCCAGTTGCGCACGATGGGCGAAGCGTCTTGAATGGCGAGGCCGTCTTTGAAGTTGACGGTGGAGTATTCCACGTCAACCAGCACGTCACCTTCGGGCAAATCATCGATGGAGAGTTCGGTTAATTCAGCCGAAAACCCGTCATCATTTTTGTTGACCAAGATGGCGTTAAACATGTTTTTCCTTTTTGATGGTGGTGCTTATTGACCGAACATAGCGAGCCATTGTTCTTCGCTGGTGGGGGCGAAAACGAAGTTATTTTGTCGCGTGTCGCCCAGGGAAGCCGAAGGGGCCGGCGAATACCGGTGGCCGGGAAACAACACGGCGCTGTCGGGTACTTTGCCTAAGCGTTGGGTGAGGCTTTGGTAAAGTTGTGCCGGGTCGCCGCCGGGCAGGTCGGTGCGGCCGCATCCTTCTAAAAACAGCGTGTCGCCGGCCACCAAACGGTTGTCAACCAAAAAGCATTGGCTGCCCGGAGTGTGACCGGGAGTGTGGATCAGTTCAATATCAATACCGCCCACCGTTACCAGATCACCACTGGTGTGTTCCACCACGTCGGTGGGGCCTACCCCGGTGACTTTGCGAATGAACTCGGCTTCTTTGGCTTGGGCGTGAATGGGCACCGATACCTGCTCTAAGAGTTCTTTGGCTCCAATAATGTCGTAGCCCATCATGGAACCGCCCACGTGGTCGGGGTGGTAGTGGGTGGCCAGCACACCGGTACAGCGCATGTCGTCTTCGGCCAGAATGTCTAGGATTCCAGTGATGTCGTAGGCCGGGTCCACGATGACTGCTTCGCCGGTTGATCGATCACCGATGAGGTAAACAAAGTTGACCATTTGTTGCGCCAACGGGTCGTCTTGAGCAAAGTCTTTACCAGAAAGCAGTTGGCGAAAATAAAGAGTGGTGTCGGTCATGAACGCCACGCTGTTTCGGCTCGGGCTACGACTTCGCGCAGCGGTAATCCGAGTTGTTTGGCGGCTCGGGCCGCATCGTCGTGCTCAATTTTGGCGCGTCCGGCAGTGACTTTCACGGCAATAGTGTGGCCTTCGACTTCCACGGTGTCCATTTGGCGGGCTGCGGTCCAGCGTTCTAGGGTTTGGCCACGTACCCCCAGCGACCCAGTTTCAGTGGTTAACACTGCGGCTAAGGCTGCGCTTTGGGTGGGGTCGCAAAGCGCACTTACCACATGGGCCGGGCGGCCTTTTTTGCCCACAATGGGGGTGATCCAAGCGTCATGTGCGCCTGCTTCAAGGCAGCAAGTAATGGTGTGGGCCAGGGTTTCGCCGGTGGCGTCATCCACGTTGACTTCTAGCAAAGTAACCGGATGGCCGGGGGTGGTGACTTCGGCGGTTGTGCCCACAATTACTTGCGTCATGTTGGGGCGGCCTTCAAGGTCACGGTCGCCAGCACCGAATCCGCTGGCTTCTATTTGCATGGCCGGCATAGGGCCCCAACCGGTGGCGTTGGCTACTAGTAAGGCGGCCCCCGTGGGGGTGGTGAGTTCAAAAGGCACTTCGGTGCCGCGGGTGGGTACCCCGGCCAGTAACCCGACGGTGGCCGGGGCAGGGACGGGGATTTCTCCGTGGGCAGCCTGGGTGGTGCCGGTGCCGGTGGTTATGGCCGAGGCCCAGATTTCATCTATGTCGAGTACTTCTAAGGCGGCGCAAGTGCCGACAATGTCAATAATGCTGTCAATGGCTCCTACCTCGTGAAAATGCACTTGTTCGGGGGGTTGGTTGTGCATGCGGCCTTCTACCTCAGCTAACGCCCAAAAGGTAGCGAGCGCTCGTTGGGTCACCCGAGAAGGCAGTTGGGCTTTTTCAATCATGGCGGCAATGTCGGTAGCGGTGCGGTGCACGTGGGTTTCGTGGGCCACTACTCGGGCTTTGATGCCGGCTAATCCACCGCGTAACACGGGTTCGAAGGTAAGTTCCCAATCGGCTAAATCCAGTTGGTTCAACATGGCCAGCACTGCGCCGCTGTCGGCCCCGGCGTCGATCAGAGATCCGAGGGCCATGTCGCCGGCGATGCCAGAAAAACAGTGGAACCAAGCGCAGCGGGTCATGAGGTAGCCGACCCTAACTGGCGCATGACCGCACACCCCGCACCGAAACCGTTGTCTATTCCGGTGACCGTTATACCCGAAGCACACGAAGCCAACATGCCCAACAAAGCGGTGACCCCTTCGAGTGAAGCGCCGTAACCGACGCTGGTGGGCACAGCCACTACCGGGGCGCTGGTAAGACCACCCACCACGCTGGCTAAGGCGCCTTCCATGCCGGCGACCACTACCACGGCGTCCGCGGTTTGGAGGGGTTCGAGTTCGCCGAGCAAACGGTGTAAGCCAGCTACCCCGATGTCGGTGAGGCGAAGGGCGTCAACCCCGTGGGCCCACAACACGGCCGCACATTCGTCGGCTACCAAAAGGTCGGCCGTGCCGGCGGTAGCGACCACTACTTTTTCGGGTCGTGAAGCAGCGGGCCGCCACACCACGGTTTGGTTGATCACGGTGCCGGTGTTATCTACGGCGAGGGCGGCCGTGCGTTGGGCTTTGTCGGCTCGGGTTAAAACCACGGGGCCGTGGCCGTTGGTTAAAAGTTCAGTAATTACTGCGGCGGTGTCTTCGGGGGTTTTGCCTGGCCCAAACACGGCTTCGGGTAGCCCTTGGCGTAAAGATCGGTGGTGGTCAATGCGTGCAACGCCTATATCTGCGAAGGGCAATGCACGTAAACGCGTCACGGCTTCGTCGGGGGCTATTGCCCCGGAAGCCACTTCGGCGAGTAATTGTTGCAGGTCTGCGACGTCCACCTCACTATCCTTACCTATTGTGAACAACAACGCACCCTCCGACACCCCAGTTCTTTCTTTCTTAGGACCGCAAGGCACCTTTACTGATCAGGCTTTGCGCACCCAAGAAGACCTAAAAGAAATGAGCCTCACCCCTACGGTTTCTATTTCTGAAGCTTTACAACGGGTTAACGATGGCCGAGCCGACTTGGGTTTTGTGGCTATCGAGAATTCCATTGAGGGCAGCGTCAACATCACTCAAGACACCTTGACTTTTGACACCGATTTGTTGATCCAACGTGAGGTGGTTATTTCAGTACAAATGAACCTGCTGGTGCGCCCTGGCACCAAGATTGCTGACATCACCGAGGTGGTGTCGTTTCCTCATGCCACTGCGCAGTGCCGCGGGTGGTTGGCGGAGAACTTGCCGCAAGCCAAACATCAGGCCGCCAACTCCACCGCTGATGCAGCCCGCCAGTTGGCGGAAAGCGGAGAGCCGCATACCGCAGCTATTGGTACTGCTCGGGCCGCCGAGGTTTACGGGTTAGACATCTTGGCCAGCGCTATCGAAGACCACCACGAGAACCAAACCCGTTTCGTGTTGGTGGCCAAAGAGGGCATTCCAGCCCCTACTGGCCATGACAAAACTTCGCTGGTGGTGTTTCAACGTGCGGATCGTCCAGGGAGTTTGTTAGGTATTTTGCAGGAGTTTGCCGCCCGGGCTATCAACTTGACCCGGTTGGAGTCTCGCCCCACCAAACAGGGTTTAGGCGATTACTGCTTTTTGATGGATGTTGAAGGTCACGTGGCCGACGAGTTGGTAGCGGACTGTCTGCGTAACTTGCATATGAAACATGGCGAGGTCAAGTTTTTGGGTTCTTACCCGTCGGGTAGTGGTAACGGAAACGGTGACGCCGATTTGCGTAGTGCGGCCTCAACGGAGTCTGCCGCTGCTGACGTTTGGCTAGCTGAGGTGCGGGGTCAAATCCAAGGCTGATTTCTTTAAGCCTTGGTGGCGGAGGGAGGGGGATTCGAACCCCCGGAGCCGTGAGGCTCAATGGTTTTCAAGACCATCGCGATCGTCCACTCTGCCATCCCTCCATCTCTTAGCGTAGAGGTGTTCAACCTTGTGCCCACCGGCGATAGCCTCCTTATTTCATGGAGAGGTGGCCGAGTCCGGTCGAAGGCGCTCCCCTGCTAAGGGAGTAAGGACCTAACGGTTCTTCGTGGGTTCAAATCCCACCCTCTCCGCCACTTGTCACATGGGTGGGGGAGCCTCGCTTGAGGCTCCTACACTCAGGTGTCTGCGCTTGTAGCTCAATTGGATAGAGCATCTGATTACGGATCAGAAGGTTGGGGGTTCGAGTCCCTCCAAGCGCACCAAGTGTTTGTGCAGGTCAGAGCCTTCAACTGGTTTGATCACCCACCCGGGTTGTACGTCCCTGTCGTTTGTAGACAGCCACGCAGACAGCCACGGTAAATACTCAGAGCGTTTTCATTTACCGCGATTGTCACTTTCGTCGTTTAAGTTAAGAACCCAAGGAGAGCCAACTAACAAATACCGGTGTCCCACGGTTAAGACAGGTGCTCCTTCAATGAAGAACGTTCAACTTCATACCATTGACGAAACGGCTCAACTTCTGTCTGTTTCTCGATCGTCGGTTTACCGATTGATAAAGGCCAACGAGTTGCTCGTTGTCCACATCGGCTGTTCCGCTCGGATACCAAATAAATGCCTCGTGGATTATGTGGAACGGTTGACTCGTCAAGAACGTTTGGTTGCTCAATGAGTACCAAAAAGCGAGTTGATGGCGAAGGTTCTCTTTATCAACGCAAAGATGGCAAATGGGTTACTACCATTTCTCTGGGGTTTGATCATACGGGAAAACGTAAACGCCGGAGCCGTGTTTCCAACACCCGCAATGAAGCAGTAAGGAAGCTCCGAGCTTTACAAGCAGAGGCAGCCGAAGGCCCAGCGTTAGTTGATGAACACATCACTTTGACTAAATGGTGTCACCAATGGTGCGAAACTATTGCCCCGTTAACGGCTAAGGCTTCCACGGTTGCTGATTATCGGTGGACCCTAGATCACTATGTTCTCCCTCATATTGGGCACCTAAAAGTTCGAGCGTTAACGCCGCAGCATTGCGCACAGTTGCAACAAAAACTCCTTAACGCTGGTTTGTCTCCTAATACGGTGCGGCATGCTCGCCGGC
>DUCC01000014.1:65438-104323 GCA_012959995.1 Acidimicrobiia bacterium | reverse complement strand
GGTTCTTTTGCCGGTGGCCGTCACCAACCCGCCTAGCGGAGTGTGGTGGTTTGTTCTGGCTTCGATAGTTGCACAATCTATCTATCAATGGATGTTGGGCTCGGCGTACAACGAAGGCAGTTTGGGGGTGGCTTACCCTATTTCTCGAGGTACCGCTCCTTTGTTAGTGGGGGCCGGCGGGTGGATGTTTCTTGGCGAAACACCATCGGCGTTTACGGCGGCTGGTTTGTTGGTGTTAGTGGTGGGCTTGTTGTTGCTCGCTGGTGTGGGGTGGCGTTTGGCTGAACGTCGTGCGGTAGCCATGGCTTTGGTAAGTGGTTTAGCCACCGTGGGGTATTCGCTATTGGATGCCGAAGCGGTGGACCGCACCCACCCCTTGGGGTATTTGTCGGTCATCATGGTGGCGAGCGCTTTGGTGGTTTTGGTTTTGCGTCGGCCATCGGTAGTTCGTTTGCGTAAGGCTTTTGCTCCAGGGTTGTTGATCGGGGTCGGCCAAGGCGGAGCCTACGGTTTGATTTTGTTGGCTTTCCAACGAGCCCAAGCTGGGCAGGTCGCAGGTTTACGTCAGGTTTCTATTTTGTTGGGTGTTTTCTTAGCTGGCGAAGCTTTGGGTCGGCGGGCCTGGTGGGGAGCGGCGTTGGTGGCCGGGGGAGCGTTCCTTGTTGTTTGGTAAGAGCGCGCCCTCTAACTGGAAAGTTATTGCTTCTAACGCTAAGGTGAAGCTATGAGCAGGCGGACCTTAGATAGCAAACAAGTCATTGACCAAGCGGCCACTTTGGCCGACCAAGAAGGGCTTGATTCAGTCACCCTGACCCGGGTAGCCACACAACTCGGGGTAAGGCAACCAGCGCTTTACCGCCACGTCGACGGGTTCGACGGGTTACTTCGAGCTCTCGGACTACGAGCCCGAGAAATATTGGCCCACCGGTTAACTGACGCCGCAGTGGGCTTAGCCGGCGATGACGCCGTGCGGGCCATGGGTGCTGCCTGGCGGCAAATGGTAAAAGACCACCCAGGGCTTTATGCGGCCACCGATCGCTACCCCTGTGCCAACGACCCCGAACTCGAAGAGGCTGTTGAACGAGTGGTCAAAGTATTAAGCCAAGCTTTAGTGGCTTACAAACTCGGCGACGATCAGCGTGTTCATGCGGCCCGGTCGCTACGCAGTGCTTTTCATGGATTCTCCCACTTGGAATCCGGTGACGGCCACCCCCACCCCCAAAACCTTGATGACAGTTTTGACCATCTTTTAGATCTCTTGTGCGCCGGTATTTCACGACTCGAAACCTCCCCGCAGCAACCAGTGAGTGTTTAAGATTTCTTATGACACGACTCGGTTTTGTTCTTGACTCTGGCAGTTGCATTGGTTGCCATGCCTGCACTGTGGTGTGTAAAAGCGAACACGAAGTACCTCTGGGAGTAAACCGCACCTGGCTGAAATATGTTGAAACCGGCAGCCACCCGCAAACTGACCGGCATTTTTCGGTCATGCGGTGCAACCACTGCGAAGACGCCCCGTGTATGTCTATTTGCCCTACCAATGCGCTCTTTCGAGCCGACAACGGCGTGGTCGACTTTGACGATGACAACTGCATCGGCTGTAAATCGTGCATGAATGCTTGCCCCTACGATGCGCTTTACATCCACCCCGAAACCATGACGGCCCACAAATGCAACTTCTGCAACCACCGGGTAACCGAAGGTTTAGAACCAGCCTGCGTGGTGGTGTGCCCCACCCAAGCCATCCGAGTAGGCGACCTTGACGACCCCAACTCAGAACTCGCGCAACTGCATGCTTCCGGCGAAGGCCTGGTGCGATCCCCTGAACAAAACACCAACCCGCGGGTAATTTACAAAAACGCCAACCCGGCTTCCCTTGACCCGTTGGCCTCCTTTATTGCCAACGACGGAATGATTTGGGCTGATACCACCCCGGCGCACCCCACCGCCACTCCGGTGGCTTTAGGGGCCGCTCCGCAACGAGACGATGGCCAAGAAATGGCCCGCACCACTTACACCACCGCCCACTCGCTCACTTGGGGAAACAAAGTAGCGGGCTACCTCGTCACCAAAGCAGTAGCTGCCGGAACCATGATGATGGCCGCCTTGCTGACCGTGCTGGGTCACGGCGACAGCCAAGCAGTAGTCGGGGTAGTTCCCCCCATGTTGGCCGGCGCCTTGCTGGCCTTGACCGGAGTCTTACTGGTTGCTGACCTTAAACAACCCGGGCGTTTCTACTATCTCATTACCCGCGGCAACTGGGAATCTTGGCTGGTTAAGGGGGCTTACATTTTGGGTGGGTTCGCTGCCCTTACCGCTGCATGGTGGGTCGTTGGTCTCACCGACACGGGGAGTGCGCTTCCTTGGCTGGTAGCCCCCACCGTGCTGCTGGCTTTAGCCACCGCCGGCTACACCGCTTACCTGTTTGGCCAATGCGAAGGCCGCGACCTTTGGCAAGAACCCATCTTGTTGCCTATCTTGTTGTGGCAAACCGTGGTAGGCGGGGGAGCCGCCTACACGCTGATGGCTTTAGTTATGGATGTACCCGAAGCGGCAATCCTGCAGTGGGTGTTCTTGGCTGGTCTGGTCGCCAACGCTCTCTTGGTGGCCGTTGAGACACGCGGCAAACACAGCCGACATGTCACCATGGCAATAGCCGACCTCATCCAAGGTGGTCAACAAAGGCTGTTTAAAATCTGGGTTTTCGCCGGAATAGCCGCCCCGTTTGCACTACTTTTGGTGGCGCTATTGCTGGGCGACAACGGCACTATCCCCGCTGCTTTGGCTGGCGTTTCTGCCCTTGGCGGCTTACTAGCTTACGAAAACGCTTATGTTCGAGCCGGGCAATCGGTTCCCCTATCGTGAGGAAGAATAGGTCATGACAGAGGAAACCCCCATACTGCAGAGTTACCCACCCGAAGAACAATGGGACGACTTCGAAGCTCTCGATGCTAAGTCGTGGCCAGAAAAAGTTAAACGAAAGTTTCGTTTAGTACCCACCACTTGTTTCAATTGCGAAGCAACCTGTGGCCTTTTGGCATGGGTAGATAAAGACTCCGGCAAGATCGCCAAATTCGAAGGCAACCCAGTACACCCGGCTAGCAGGGGGCGTAACTGCGCCAAAGGCCCAGCCACCATTAACCAGGTCGAAGACCCTGAACGCATTTTGCACCCCATGAAACGGGTCGGGGCACGAGGTGAGGGCCTCTGGGAACAGATCACCTGGGACCAAGCCCTAGACGAAATAGGCGAACGCATTGGCAAGGCTTTTCGGGAAGAACGCAAACACGAGGTCATGTACCACGTGGGGCGCATGGGCGACGACAGTTACATGGAACGGGTCTTACACTCGTGGGGCATTGACGGCCATAACAGCCACACCAATATTTGTTCGAGCGGGGCCCGAGTGGGCTACGCCACATGGATGGGCTTCGACCGGCCATCTGCCGATTTCGCTAACGCCAAGGTGATCTTTCTTATTTCCTCCCACCTTGAAGCAGGCCACTACTTCAACCCCCACGCCCAACGCATCATGGAAGGCAAAGAAGCCGGGGCCACCATTATCTGTATTGACCCTCGGTTGTCTAACACCGCCTCCCACGCCGACCACTGGTTCTCGGCCTGGCCAGGCACCGAAGCATTCTTGCTGCTCGCTATTGCCCGGATGCTTATAGAAAACAACACCTGGGACCAAGAGTTTTTTGAGCGTTGGGTCAACTGGGAAACCTTTCTGACTGCAGCGCGTCCTGATCTTGAACCGGTGTTCAGCAACGTCGGCCCAGCGCTTTTAGAGCTTTACGCCGAGTACACCCCCGCAGCGGCCGCCGAAATGTGCGGCATTGACGAAGACCAACTCCGTGAGGTGGCTCGGGTGATCGGTGAAGGCTTAGGAGGTTTCGCCTCGCACACCTGGCGGGCCGCTTCAGCCGGCAACGAAGGCGGTTGGCAAGTATCACGCTGCTTACAGTTCCTTAATGTTTTGACAGGCAGCGTGGGCACCGAAGGCGGAACCAACGCCAACGGTTGGAACAAGTTCATACCCGTAACCCCCATTCACCCCGAGCCCCAAGGCGAATGGAACGATCTGACCTGGCCGGCCGAGTACCCCTTGGCTCACCACGAAATGTCTATCTTGTTGCCTCACTTTTTAAAGAGCGGCCGCGGCTACATCGACACGTATTTCTCTCGGGTCTATAACCCTATTTGGACCAACCCCGATGGGTTTACTTGGCTTGAAGTGCTTTCTGACCCAGAAAAAGTCGGCTGCCATATTGCCCTCACCCCTACCTGGAACGAATCGGCTTGGTTCGCCGACTACGTGCTGCCCATGGGTATCGCATCCGAACGCCATGATGTCTCGAGTTTCGAAACGCACAACGGCCGGTGGATTGGGTTTCGCCAACCCGTTATGCGCCGTCACGCCGAGCTGGAAGGCCAAAAAGTTGAACGCACCCACGAAACCAACCCGGGTGAAGTGTGGGAAGAACAAGAATTTTGGATTGACCTGTCTTGGCGCATTGATCCTGATGGTTCGTTAGGTATTCGCCAACAGTTCGAAAGCCCCGACAACCCGGGCCAACCATTAACCATGGACGAGTACTACACCATGTTGTTCGAAAAATCGGTGCCGGGTTTACCCGAAGCAGCCGAAGCCGAAGGCATGACCGCTTTGGAGTACATGCGCACCAAAGGGGCTTTCGCCCTCGACGGAGACCAATACAAGGTGTACGAGCGGGCGGTCGCTGACGCAGATTTAGCGGGCGCCGAAAAAGATGACGCAGGAGTATGGCGTAAACCCGGCACCGCTGGGTCCTACGAAAACCTCGAAGACATTCAAGGCCACATGCCCTTTATCGGCGATGGTTCGCCGGCGGTAGACATTGAAGGAGAAGCTAAATTTGGTTTTCCCACTCCATCGAAAAAACTGGAGTTCTTTTCGGAAACCATGCGGGACTGGGGCTGGCCAGAATATTCCACCCCGACCTTTATTAAAAGCCAAGTGCACTGGCAAGACCTGGACTTCACCGCCGGGGAACGCATATTGGTGCCCACCTTTCGTATCCCTACGCTTATTCACACGCGCAGCGGCAACTCGCAATGGCTCAACGAAATCAGCCACCGCCACCCGTTGTGGCTACACCCCAGCGATGCCGAAAAGCTCAGCATCGAAGAAAACGGTTTGGTGCGTATCACCACTCGCATCGGCCACTTTGTTATTAGCGCATGGCGTACCGAAGGCATTCGCCCGGGCGTAGTTGCCGCCAGCCACCACATGGGGCGTTGGCGCCTCGACGAAGACAAAGCCCGTTCTTGGGGAGCAGGAAAAGCCAGCATCGACCAAGATGATGACGGCCGGTGGCGTTTACGGCGCCAACACGGCAACGAGCCTTATGACAGCAACGAACCCGACACTGGCCGCATCTGGTGGTCCGATACCGGGGTACATCAAAATTTGACCTTCCCGGTGCAACCTGACCCTGTTAGTGGCATGCATTGTTGGCTGCAACGAGTCACCGTTGGGCCCGCTCAACCAGGCGACGAATATGGTGATGTGGTGGTCGATACCGACGCATCACACGCCATCTACGAAGAATGGATGGCCAAAACTCGTCCCGGGCCGGGCCCCGACGGGTTGAGGCGACCCCTTTGGTTTGCTCGCCCAGTTAAACCACAAGCCACGGCGTACCGTTCAGAGGGTTAACGCCAAACGGCCTCGGCTTTTACCCCGAGACCGTTCGATAACCCTGGCGGAAGGTATGGGATTTGAACCCATGGTGACCCTAAGGCCACAACAGTTTTCGAGACTGCCCCATTCGTCCGCTCTGGCAACCTTCCACCAGCGAGGCTAGCCACGTTGGGCGCAGTGCCCAACGGTTAAGGCTGGCGTAGTTGATTAAAGAAAGTATCCAGCAGCGCAGTACAGGCTTCGGCTTGCACCCCGCCGGTTACCGGAAATTCGTGATTTAGCCGCGGGTCGGCCCCCACATGAAGCAGCGAACCTAAAGATCCGGCCTCCATGTTGGCGGCCCCAAAGACCACTCGACCTATGCGTGATGCCCAGGCCGCCCCGGCACACATAGGGCAGGGCTCCAAAGTAACCACCAAGATGGCGTCCGCTAAACGCCAATCCCCTTGATGTTGGGCGGCTTGGCGAAGAGCCAGCACCTCGGCGTGAGCAGTGGGGTCGTTGCTGGCTTGCCGTTCGTTATGGCCGGTACCAATAATTTCACCGTCAACGGCCACCACCGCGCCAATAGGAACCTCGCCGGCCGCCAAAGCTTTTTGGGCTTGTTCAAGGGCGGCGGTCATTAACTGATGGTCGTTCACCTTGCGCAGGTTAGGCCCAAAAAGAACGACACCCGTTCTGGGGAGTGGCGGCCAGGTGATCTGCGGCACCCCAGAGGTTCCGCTGAGAGCTGCTGCCTTCCGGCCCTGACTCGATTCACGGGCTCTGGTCGCACAGGACCCGACCGCCACACCACAAAACGGGTGTCCGGTAACGATACCCTTAGCGTTCGGTCTCGCCTACGGGTGAAACTTGGATGGGTGCGAGAGCGGCCGAATCGGCACGCTTGGAAAGCGTGTGTGGCCTTGCGGTCACCGTGGGTTCGAATCCCACCCCATCCGCCAAAACCCTTTGGGGTTCCGGTTGTGAAGCCAATGCCGGTCACCCCAAAAGGGTAGGGTGATCAGGTATGCAGTACGCCTCCCTTTATCGCCGTTACCGGCCTCGTCGTTTTTCTGAAATACGCGGTCAAGAACACGTGGTGGCGGCTTTACGCAATGCGGTAGAGAACAACCGGGTGCAGCACGCCTACTTGCTCAGCGGGCCCCGTGGCACCGGTAAAACCACGGCGGCACGCATTTTGGCCAAAGTGTTGAACTGCACCGACCCTCAAGAAGGGGAACCATGCTGTGCCTGCGACTCCTGTGTGGCCATGGAAGCCGGCACCTCGTTTGACTTGCACGAGCTTGATGCGGCCTCCAACAACAAGGTCGACGATATGCGTGACTTGTTATCCAAAGTTGCTTTAGGTACGCCGGGACGCACCAAGGTGTATTTGCTTGACGAGGTACACATGCTCACTTCGGGAGCCGAGAATGCTTTGCTAAAAACCCTCGAGGAGCCCCCCGAGCATGTGGTCTTCGTGTTGGCCACCACCGAACCGCACAAAGTGGTCGAAACCGTTCGTAGCCGATCGCAGCACCTTGAACTCAAGTTGTTGCCGGTAGAAGATCTTGAATCGTTGGTCGCTGATGTAGCGGCCGATGCTGGCCTTGACGTAACCGCTGAAGGCATGGCCCATGCGGTGCGGTCGGGGCGTGGGTCGGCCCGCGATACGTTGTCGGCCCTCGACCGTGTGGTGGCGGGCGGCATGGCCAGCGATGACACCACGGTAGAAGAACTCTTAGCCGCCTTGGCTCAAAACGACACGGCGAAAGCCCTTGGTGCTTTGGGGTCCGGTATTTCTCAGGGCCGTGAACCTCGGGTTTTGGGTGAGTCACTTTTGGCTGCTTTACGTGACGCCTTTTTGGTGGCTATGGGGGTGCCCAGCGAACAACTCGCCGATGCAGATCGTGTCCGGGCGGAAACCTTTGTAAACCAGGTAACCCCAGCCAGCATTACCCGAGCTTTAGAAACCATCGGTGTGGCCCTTATAGACATGCGGCGAGCCCCTGACCCTCGAGTCGATTTAGAAGTAGCTTTGGTGCGTTTGACCCGCAGCGCAGAAATCACCGCTACCGACAAAGGAGCGGTTGATGCGCTTACCAAGCGGGTGGCGCAACTTGAAGCGGCGTTAGCGGCTGGGGGAGCGGCCGCCACAACGGCCGCCCTTGCCCCATCACCAAAAGGCCCCGGAGCACGTGCTCGAGAAATATTGGCCCAACGAGCGGGTGGCGCAGCAAAGCCACAAAAAACACCAGAGTCGACTCCTGAACCTAAAAAAGTTGCCGCTGCGGAACCAGAAAAACCTGCAGAGGTGTCTGCGCCGAGCGCTCCTACCGGAGGAGAAATGCCTGACCTCTCCTCGCTGGTTGAAGTCTGGCAAACCACCCTTTTGAGTGGGTTATCTAAAAGAGCACGGGCGCGCTTGTCGGCGGTGCAGCTTGTGGAGTGCGAGGGAAACACCGTGGTCATGGGGTTACCAAACGAACCGCACCGAGCGCGCTGCGAAGAGTTGATCCCCGAAGCAGAAGCCGCATTATCTCACCATTTTTCTACGGAAATTAAAGTTCGTTTGGTAGTAAAAGCGGCAGCGTCACCGCCCCCTCCGTCGCCAGAAAAAGAAGTACAAACGCAAAAAGTAAAAGATGACGAAGATGCTGCCACCGACCTCACGGAGTTAACCGATGCTTCTCCCGATGAAGGCTCTGCGGTAGACCGAGTCACCCAGGCTTTTCCTGGTGCTGAAGTCGTTGACGGCGAGTAATTGACCGATGTACGCCGACGCAGTTCAAGACGCAATTGACGAACTCGGGCGTTTACCGGGCGTTGGCCCAAAATCGGCGCAACGCTTGGCCTTTCATCTCATGAAGTTACCCGTCGAAGACGTTGAGCGTTTAACCACCGCCCTTACCGAAATGAAAAGAAAAGTTCGTTTTTGCCTTCGCTGTTTTAACATTTCTGAAAATGAACTGTGCACAGTATGCGCCGATAGTCGCCGAGAGGCCGGAATAATTTGCGTGGTCGAAGACGCACGCGACATTGTGGCTGTAGAACGAACCGGTGAGTTTCGGGGTCGGTATCACGTACTGGGGGGAGCCATTAGCCCCATTGAAGGGGTGGGCCCC
The DNA here is from genome assembly GCA_012959995.1 of Acidimicrobiia bacterium. Taxonomy (NCBI): domain Bacteria; kingdom Bacillati; phylum Actinomycetota; class Acidimicrobiia; species Acidimicrobiia bacterium. The sequence continues at coordinate 95,530 of DUCC01000014.1, read as the reverse complement.
GACCAGTTGCACATTTCAGAACTTTTGGCTCGCTTAGACCCTGAAGAAGTCACCGAAGTGATTTTGGCTACCAACCCCAATATCGAAGGCGAAGCCACCGCGATGTATTTGGCCCGATTGCTTGAACCCCTTGGGGTGCTGGTTACCAAAGTGGCCAGCGGGTTGCCGGTGGGCGGCGACTTGGAATACGCCGACGAACTTACTTTGGGACGGGCCTTAGAGGGCCGCCAACGCCTCGGCGGGGCTTGACCCATGTCAAGACGAGAGAAAGCGCCTTCGAGAACCGCTGCTGGGTCGGTGTCGAAGGCGCTCTCTGAGTTGGGAGGAGGGGGACCCAACATGTTGCAATTACATTACAACTTTGACAGCTTCATGACAAGTCAGGGGCCAAATTATTTTTTTACCCTTTATTTTCAAGGCTTAAAATGATAAAACTGCAGGTAGGGGGCATCGTTTTGAGCTCTTTGCAAAATCATGCCAAAATAGCCAGAATTAAACTTTCGTAACAAAAGCCTCAGATTGGAGAAATAATTCGATGCTGTTAACCCAAATTGATCATGTGGCCATCGCTGTTCACGACCTTGAAAAAGCTATTGACTATTACCGCACCGCTTTTGGGGCAGAAGTAGCCCATCGAGAAACCGTAGAGCGAGACGGCGTAGAAGAAGCCCTGCTCCAGGTCGGCGAGTCGTATCTTCAACTGACCACCGGCACCCGCCCCGATTCACCGATTTCAACCTTTTTGGAACGCCACGGCGAAGGTATGCACCACATCGGTTACCGCGTTGATGATTGTGCCGCTGCTCTTGAGGCGGTGGTAGCGGCCGGCGGCCGAGCCATTGACCAGATCCCTCGCCCTGGTTCTCGTGGCACCACCGTGGCCTTTGTGCATCCCAAAGGTTCTTTTGGCACCCTCATCGAACTGGTGCAAGAAAAAGCGCAAGACTGATGGACGTTCACCTCGTTGACGGAACGTACGAGCTTTTTCGCCACCACTTTGCTTTGCCCTCTCACGTGACCGGTGAAGGGGTCGAAGTGGCTGCAGCAAGAGGGGTGTTGGGCTCCATGATGAACCTTTTAGACCAAGGCGCTACCCACGTGGGGGTAGCAACCGACCAGGTAGTGGAATCTTTCCGGAATCAGCTTTTTGAGGGGTATAAAACAGGTGAAGGGACTCCGCCGGAACTTTTTTCGCAGTTTCCTTTGCTTGATGCGGCGTTAGAAGCAGCGGGGTTCACCGTGTTTTCTATGGTCAACCACGAAGCGGACGACGCCATGGGGGCCGCCGCAGTTAAAGCAGCCACCGACCCTCGGGTAAACCAAGTATTGATTTGCACCCCCGACAAAGACCTGGCCCAGGTAGTAAACGACGAAAAAAATATTGTGCAGTTTGATCGCCGACGAGAAATTATTTACGACCAAGCAGGGGTGCAAGAAAAATTTGGGATCAGCCCAGAATCCATCCCCGACTACCTTGCTTTAGTAGGCGACACCGCCGATGGTATTCCTGGGCTGGCTGGGTGGGGAGCAAAATCTTCGTCAACCCTGTTGGCCCACTACCGGCACCTCGAAAACATTCCTGCTCATCATGAAAATTGGGCAGTCGCCGTGCGCAGCGCCGCCAAACTGGCCGCCACTTTGGCCGACCAACAAGAAGAAGTATTTCTTTACCGCCACCTGGCCACCCTCGACCTCAGCGCCCCGGTAATGGACAACGTGGATCAACTTTGCTGGGTTGGCCCACAAAAACATTTTGAACAAATTTGTGCTCATCTTGATGCCCCCCGCATCGCTCAACGAGCGTTTGCTTTGGCTAAGCGCCGGGGTTAGCCCGTGGTTTCGCTAACCTGTGGTTCCAATGACTGAACACACCATGAACGAACGCCTCGAAGACCTCGAGCGACGCAAAGATGAAGCTTTGCACGCCGGGTCAGAACGAGCGGTCCAGCGTCAACACGACAAAGGCAAAATGCTGGCCCGTGAACGTATTGACTACCTGCTTGATCCTGGGTCGTTTAACGAACTCGACATGCTGGTACGCCACCGGGCTTTAGATAGCGGCCTCGAAGAACGCCCCTACACCGATGGGGTGGTCACCGGTTGGGGTACCATAGACGGACGCAAAGTTTTTCTTTTCTCTCAAGATTTCACAGTATTTGGTGGAGCATTGGGCGAAGTCTTTGCGCAAAAACTTCACAAAGTAATGGACCTCGCCCAATCAGTAGGCGCCCCCATGATCGGGCTCAACGATGGCGCCGGGGCACGCATCCAAGAAGGTGTGGTCAGCCTCGACGGGTACGGCGGCATTTTTTGGCGCAACGTCCAATCTTCGGGGGTTATTCCTCAAATCAGCGTGGTGCTTGGCCCATGCGCTGGCGGAGCCGTCTACAGCCCCGCTATGACCGACTTCATCTTCATGGTTCGTGAAAAATCACACATGTTCATTACCGGCCCTGATGTCGTAAAAACAGTAACCGGCGAAGAAATCACCTTAGAAGAACTCGGCGGAGCGCAAAGCCACTCCACCAAATCTGGGGTAGCAACCTTTGTGGCCGAAAGCGAAGAAGAAGTACTCGATGAAGTGAAAACTTTGTTGGCTTACCTGCCCGCCAACAACCTCGAACTCACCCCCCTACAGACCTCCAAAGATGACCCTGAACGGTTATGCCCTGAACTGTCAGACATCATGCCCGACACCCCAAACCAGCCCTACGACATGAAAGCGGTCATCGCTGCGGTGATAGACGACGGCGATTTTATGGAATATCATGCCGCATGGGGCGGCAATATTGTGTGCGGTTTTGCCCGTCTGGATGGCCGCAGCGTGGGTATTGTCGGCAACCAACCCATGGTGTTGGCTGGGGTGCTCGACATCCAAGCCGCCGAAAAAGCAGCACGCTTTGTGCGTACTTGCGATGCCTTCAACTTGCCGTTGGTTACTTTTGTAGACGTGCCCGGCTTTTTGCCCGGGGTGGATCAAGAATACGGCGGCATTATTCGCCACGGAGCCAAACTTCTTTACGCCTATTGCGAAGCCACCGTGCCCCGCATTCAGGTCATCACCCGTAAAGCGTACGGTGGGGCTTACGTAGTGATGGATTCAAAATCGGTGGGCTGCGACCTTTCGCTGGCTTGGCCAACGGCTGAACTGGCCGTAATGGGGCCTCAAGGGGCGGTAGAAATTATTCACCGCCGTGAGATAGAAGCGGCCGAAGACCCACAAGCACGACGAGTCGAGTTGGTTGACGAGTACACCGAAAAATTCGCTAGCCCCTATGTGGCTGCCGAACATGGTTTTATTGACGAAGTTATTGACCCGGCCGCCACACGCCTTCGGCTTATCGCTGGCCTAGAAATTTTGGCCACTAAGCGAGTAGAAACCCCTCAACGTAAACACGGCAACGTGCCGCTTTAAACCATGGCCGTTGATCCTCCACTGCATGTTTCAGTTCCTGGCGCAGAACCCGAGGAACTCACGGCCATTGTTATGGCTTACCAAGAACTCTGGCCTGAAGAAAAACCACCGACCATACCCGAAGCCGCTTCTCCGTGGCGTTTTTCTGGTCGTTGGTGGGTAGAAACAAAGACCCCCAACCAGATTTAAACCCCTTCTGGCCAAAGAAGCCCAGGGCCAGAAACCAGCATGGGCAAGACAGCTAAATAGTCGTCACGGGCCATTTCGGTGCAACCCAAAGTAGCTAAATGGTCAGTGAGCCATTGCACATCAATCAACCACTCTGGTTGAGGGGACATGAGTTCAACTAAACCCATAAGCGCCACTTTGGAAGCATCGGGCCGCCGATGGAACATTGATTCGCCGGCAAACAAGCCGCCAACGGTGATGCCATAAAGGCCACCCGCTAAGCCTTGTTCGTCCCAGGCCTCAATGCTGTGGGCCCAACCCAACCGATGCAAGGCAAGGTAAGCGGCCATGATTTGTTCATCGATCCAACCTTGCGGTCGAGACGGGTCAGCACAAGCACCCATGACTTCGGTGAAGGCCGTGTTTACGCGGATTTCAAAGTGTTGGGCAGAGCGCCGGAGTGAACGACTTATTTTTATTTGCCCGGGGCGTAAAACACCTCGTGGGTTTGGTGACCACCAACCCATTAAACCGCCGGGTTCAATGGGCATAGGGAATAATCCACTGCGATAAGCCGCCAGCAAAGTACCAGGGGTAACGTCGGCCCCTAGGGCCACCATTCCGTGTTCGTCAGCAGTATCGGCCGGAGGAAACAACCACGTGTTGGGCTCCGGTTCGGTAGGCATTGAACCTTGATCAGTCGCCGGTGGTGGCGACAATGGTTACCGAGTTGATGTCTACCGACCGGCTTGGTCCGCCACCATAGGGTGAGGTTTCGTCAACCACGTAAAGGTCCATCATGGCTTGGAGAACCGCCAGGCCTGCTTCGTCGGCTTGGCCAAACACGAGGTAGGTCCCTGGGTTGTCTAAAAGAGAAACCTCTGGGCCGGTCGTGAAAAAGAATTGGGCGCTTGAAGCGTTAGGGCCTCCGGAGCGAGCCATAACTAATTGCCCAGGTTGGTAGGTGAAGGGTCCGAGTAAAGACCCGTCGCTCATCGAGGTGAACATGCCACCTTCGTCGGGGATGGTGTAACCGGGGCCGGGGTCGGTCCAATCATTGGTGTGGGGCGAGCCACCTTGGATGATGGCGATGGAAGGGTCAAAGCGAAATAACGAAGTGTTGTCGTAGTAGCCGTAGCGGGTCAACACAGCAAAGTTATTTACTGTTTCTGGGGTGCGGTCGATGTCTAAGGCGACCCGGATTTCCCCCTCGGTGGTATCAAATACTGCGGTGTAGTCGAAGCCACTGGCTAAACACCAGGTGGGGCGTGCACTAAAACTCATGAGGGGAGCGTCGCTGCCGTCTTCGGCGGGGCAACTGCTGGCGGCCAGTGTGGTTTGTGGAATAAGGCTGCTAGTACTTCCGCCACTGTTGGCCACAATGGCGGCAATAAGCCCGCCGATCATGATGGCAGCAAGCAAAGCACCGGTGATGCGAATGGTTGAAGAGTGCCGATTCGGTGGAGGAGAGATTGAAGGAACGTGTTTCTTTTTGGCCATGAGTTGGCACCTTAACAACCTCTAAGGAAGGTCCGGCATCAAAATTCGTGCCGGTCTCCTTGCTGCGAAACGGTAACGTGGGGGAATGGCTCTTTTGGTCCAAAAATTTGGCGGTACTTCCGTTGGCGACGCCGACCGTATTCGAGCGGTAGCCGACCATGTGGCGCGCACGGTACGGCGAGGAAACCAAGTGGTCATGGTGGTTTCGGCCATGGGGAGAGAAACCGACGACCTGTTGCGACTGGCCAAAGATGTGTCTTCTACCCATCCGGGCCGTGAAATGGACATGTTGATTACTGCTGGTGAACGTAAAGCCACGGCGTTAATGTGCATGGCTTTGCATGATCTGGGTGTACCGGCCGATTCATTTACCGGAAGCCAGGCCGGGTTTTTGACCGACACCACCCATACCAATGCTAAAATTTTAGAGGTTCGCCCTGACCGAATTCAAGATGCATTAGATGACGGCCGGGTAGCGGTGGTCGGTGGGTCACAAGGGGTCTCGACCGATAACGATGTAACGTTTTTAGGGCGTGGCGGGTCAGATACCACGGCAGTGGCTTTGGCCCACGCTTTGGGTGCCGAGGCCTGCGAGATTTATACCGATGTGACCGGAGTGTTTACCACCGACCCTCGTGTTGTTTCTACGGCTCGTAAGATGCCAACAGTATCATTTGACGAATTATTAGAAATGACGGCAACGGGTTGTCCAAAACCTGCGATGCGGTCGGTTGAATATGCTCGTACCCATGGGGTGCGATTACACGTGCGATCTGCGTTCACTTGGCAAGAGGGAACGTGGGTAACTGAGGAGGAACCAGAAATGGAACAAGCAATCGTTTCGGCAGTCACCCATGACATGTCGGAAGCAAAAATGACTTTGGCCGGTTTGCCCGACCACCCCGGGGTAGCGGCCCGAGTGTTTCGGTCTTTGTCCGATCTTGAAGTAAACGTGGACATGATCGTGCAAAACGTGTCGGCCCAGGGGGTAACCGATATTTCCTTTACTGTCCCTCATGAAGATTTAGCAAAGACTCAAGAAATCGCTGCGGCGTTGGTTACCGAGTTAGGCGCTTCGGAGATTTTGGTGGATTCCGCTATTGCTCGGGTGAGCGTGGTGGGTGCCGGTATGCGGTCTAACCCTGGGGTGGCGGCCACCATGTTTGAGGTTCTGGCGGCCGAGGAAATCAATATTGCCATGATTTCCACTTCGGCTATTCGGGTGAGTTGCGTGGTTGAACAAGCGCGGGTTGAGGATGCGGTTCGTGCTCTCCATGAAGCGTTCGGCTTGTCAGTCGTTTAGTTCCCTGCCCGGACGGAAGACCGTTTGGGCTCTACGCTTCTCTTATGCGCCGCTTTTTTACTGTTGTTGTTTCGTTGGCCTTGGTGGCGGGCGCTTGTGGAAGTTCCGACCCGGAGCTAAACCCTGAGGCGTTACGTGATCAGTTTGCTGGCGATCTTTCGGACAGTACTCCAATAGTGGGCAGCCTCTCGTTCGACGAGTTGGGGTGTTTGGCGGATGCTTTGTTGGTTTCAGAAACACCAGAAACAGTTATTCGTTTAGGCCAAGATGGGCCGACTCCGGCGCAGGCTTCGCTGGTGGTGGATGCATTAAGTACCTGTGCTTTGGTGCCTACGGTTTTTCTGGCCGGGGCTGCAGATCTTGAGGTCGAGCCGCAGTGTTTCTTAGAAGGAATCGAGCCTGCTTCGTTAGAAACGTTGTTGGTAGCGGGTTTGGTTTCTTCGGGCGACGGAGAGGTCTCGGTGGGGCAGTTGGATGATTCTTTGCTCACTAATTTGGTGCGCTGCACTCTGGTAGAGGACTTGTTGGCTGAGATAGGTGGGGAGCTTTCTTCGGTGTGCCAAGCGGTGACCCAGGCGGCTACTGAGGTGACGTTAGAAACGTTGCAGGGTGCAGAAAACGAAGGGGCACTTTTGTTGTCGGGGCAACTCTTTGCCGCGGCTCGCGGGTTTTTACTTTTGGCCCCGGCTTTGGATGACCCTTGGTCGGGGGGTGCACAGGTTCTGGCAGAAAGCAGCCAAAGAGGGGCGGTTCTTTTTGCTCAGGCGGCCCAAAACAATGCTGCTGATTTGGCTGTTTTAACGGGGCTAAGCGATTTTGGTTTAAGCGTCTCTGCGCAGCGTGAATCTTTACAACAGTCGAGTACGGAGCTGCAGGAGTATTTGTTGGCTGATTGTGGCAAAACGGTCAAGGTGGTGTTTTCTGTTTTTGACGAGTTACTTGAATCTGCCCCGCTGGTGGAGGCCTCTCAAGCCCCACTGCCTGACGTTCCTTTATGGTTTTGTACGGGTCTACGCCAAGAGTCGCTAACTGCGTCTTCAGCGATTAGCGCGGTTGGTTTAGAAAATGAGGAAGTTAGCGGTGCGTTGTTGGCAGCGTCGGTGGTGGCTACGGAAAAATTGTTGCAGTGGGTAGCGGCTGAGGTGCCTGAAGAACTTGAGGTGGCCGCTCAACAGGTGGCGGCTCTTTATACGCATCTTGTGCAAACGGTAAACAGCGGCCAAGCCCAGGAAGCCGATTTGGTGGAAGTGGAGGGTTGGCTCGCGGCTGCTCTTTTTGATTTTGCGGAAACGGATCTCGTTACTTTGTCGGCGTCGGCAGCCACTTTGGTTGAGTGGACCGAGGAGAGTTGTGGAGCGCAGCCTTTGTTGGCGGCGGTTGCTGGGCTGGTTATTGAGTAGTAACGAAATAATGTTTTCGGTGAACCCTAGGAAGGTTAGTAGGCTGTGGCATGGATTCTTTTTCAGTAAATGTCGCAGTTGTGGGGGCCACCGGTCAGGTCGGTTCGGTTATCCGCGACCTTTTGGAGGCTCGTGATTTTCCGGTAGGGGATTTGAGGTTTTTTGCTTCGTCCCGGTCGGCGGGCACGGTGTTGCCTTGGCGCGACCGCCAGATTGTGGTCGAAGATGTGGCCACGGCGGATTGGTCGGGTATTGATATTGCTTTGGCTAGTGCCGGTAAAACGGCTTCGTTGGAGTATTCGCCTGTTATGGCGGCGGCCGGTATCACGGTGATTGATAATTCGTCGGGGTGGCGTAACGACCCAGAGGTGCCGTTGGTGGTGCCTGAAGTGAACCCGCAGGCTTTAGATGTTATTCCTAAAGGCATTGTGGCGAACCCCAATTGCACCACTATGGCGGCGATGCCGGTGTTGGCTCCGTTGCATGCGGAAGCGGGTTTGGTTTCGTTGGTGATTGCGACTTATCAGGCGGTCTCCGGTGCTGGTTTGGCGGGGGTTGATGAGTTGGCTGCCCAGGTGGAGGCCGTGTTGGCTGATGCTCCGGCGCTTACTCATGATGGGCGTGCGGTGGAGTTTCCGGCGTCGTCGTCTTTTCCTCGGACTATTGCTTTTAATGTGATTCCGTTGGCGGGGTCGCTGGTTGATGATGGCTCTGGCGAAACAGATGAGGAACAAAAGCTTCGCAATGAGAGTCGCCGTATTTTGGGTATTGAGGATCTTTTGGTTTCGGGTACTTGTGTGCGGGTACCGGTGTTTACTGGCCACTCGTTATCTATACACGCTCGGTTCGCTCGGCCGTTGGGTGCTGAGCGGGCGACAGAGTTGTTGGCCAGCGCTCCGGGGGTGGCCTTGGCTGACGTGCCGACTCCGTTGGATGCGGCGGGCATTGACCCGACCATCGTGGGCCGTATCCGTAATGACGAAACAGCAGTAAACGGTTTGGCTTTATTTTTGTCTGGCGACAACCTTCGCAAGGGCGCAGCGCTGAACACCATTCAGATAGCCGAAGAGATCATCGCCCGCCGCTCGCAATAATCCAAAAGTCCGTTACCTGGGGACAGTCCTCATGTAACGGCCTTTTTGGGTTTATGGGGGGTTGGTGACGTAGCGTTGGAGGGCTTCTTCTAAGGAGAGGTCAAGTTGGTTGGCCAAACTGGCGACCCAGGCCAACACGTCGCCCAGTTCGTGGAGTTGTTGTTCGGGGGTTCCTTTGCGCACTGCTTGGGCCAATTCGCCGACTTCTTCACATAGCCAGGCCACCGTGGGGGCTAAGCCGCGATCTCTGTCGGCTTCGCCGTAAAGGTTTTCCATGAGGTCTTGTAATTGTTGGAGTTCCACAAGAAGCGACCGTAGCGCATAAGTCGGGAAGTATCCCTGTTTAAAGGGCGCTGATGGTCCAAACTTTGTAGGTGTTAAGCGACGATCAGGCCACCAATGTGTTGCGGGCTTTAGATGCTTTAGATGAACTTGAAGATGCTGCATTGAAGTTGGTGCGAGCCGAGTTGGCTTGCGGCCCGGTGGTTGATGGTTTGATCGCTGATCCGCTTACCGAGGGGTCACGCCTTGACTTGCTTTGTTTGGCCGACACTTTAGCTACCGACTTGTTGTCGGTTATGGGTCGCCGCGAAACGGTGGCTCGTCTTTTGGAACAGGCTCCAGGGTCGTCTGCTCGAGACGCTCTCACCCGCCATTTGTCTCGCGGCACTGTTTAACCCTCCCCGTATTTGATCAAAGCTCTAACGAAACCAAGACACGTGGGGTCTGACCCCACGTGTCTTGATTTCTGAAGTTTGGATTTCTGAAGTTTGGATTTCTGAAGTTTGGATTTCTGAAGTTTGGATTTCTGAAGTTTGGATTTCTGAAGTTGGGTTTAGGGGTGGGGGTTTGGTTCGGGCGCCATTTCGGCGGCGGGGCCGGTGATGCCGTAGGTGACGGCCGCGATAACAACCAATGCACCGAGCACCGTGGTGGTGGTTGGCGGTTCATCGAAGAAAATCCATACCCATGCGGTAGCGCAGACGGTTTCGACTGGGGTAAAGAGGCTGACTTCCGCGGCCGGTGCATGTTGGGTGGCGCTGGCCAACAAAAATCGGGCCAGCGGACCAAAAAAAGCACCCATGATTAAGGTGGCCCATAGCGTCTCAACGTCCATGGAAAATGGCTGAGCGGGGATGGCCGTGATGAGGGCGGTAGAAACTGCTGCTGCCAGTACTACCAAAATACGCGGGAGGTTGGGGTGGCGGCGCCAGATGGTGAGGTTCACGGCGAAACCGGTAATAGCTACCAGGGCCAGCAGATCCCCGCCGACCCCTCCTTTAGCCATGGCTCCGCCGACGATGACCACGATGCCCACTGTGGTGAGGCCAATTGATCGCCAGGTACGAGCGCTGGCGTGTTCGTTAATGGCGAGGCGGGCAATGACGGCAGCCAAAATGGGTGCGGCGGCGATGATAGCCACCACGTTGGCTGCGGCGGTCAGGGTGACGGCCATCACGAAAGCGGTGGTGCTTAGGGCGCTTAAGAGGCCAGTAACCACGAGCAAACGCCCGTGTTTGCGGATTTCGTTTACTAGTTGATTGCCATATTTTTTTCGGGCAATGAAAGCGATAATCGGGGTTGACCACACGCCGCCCATGAATGAAATGGTCCAACCACTTGAGGGTTGCGCTACCCGTACCAGCAGTGAGTCGGTAGAAACTAAAAACATGCCGGTTCCGGCCATTAATAATCCGAGGTTGCGACCCGACCGAGGAAGAGAAAAGCGTTTCATCGGCCGGACTCTAGTGGCCGTGAAGTGATTGTCTAGGGTTGGCCTATGGCAGAAAATCCAAGTTACGGACAAGTCGACAGCAACTACACCCGTCGATTGGCTACTACGCCCAGTCCAGAAGATGGCCCGGTGTGGATGCTCAACTTGATGAAGTATCGTCCGGTGGCCGAATATGCCGATGGGCGCCAAACAGAGATAAGTGGAGAAAAAGCCGACAATCTTTATTCTCCTTTTGAAGCGTTGGCCGGGGTGGGCGCCGAGGTGGTCTTTTTTGCTGATGTAGAGACCCAACTTTTGGGTGACGAAACAACATGGGACCGGGTAGCGCTTGTTCGTTACCCCACTCGTCGGGCTTTTATTGAGATGCAGGACCGGCCAGATTTTAAAGAAAAGCATGTGCACAAAGAAGCCGGTATGGAAAAAACCATCGTCTTGGGGCTTCAACCCATTGATGACCCCACGCTGAGGCAAGGTTCAATAGTGACCCCGAACTGGAGTGATGCACCTAACCCGCCGACCGAAGAAGACCCTTCGGTAGTGGTGTTGCATGTGATTCGTTTTCATGATGGTCAAGCCGATGATGAGATGGTCAAATATCAGAATGGAGCATCCCCGGTGGCTACGGAGCAAGGCCTGAATATTTCTGGCTGGTTTGGGGTGGAAGGCACGGTGGTGGGCGACGGCCGGCCTTGGCATCAGGCTCGCTTTAATGCTTTTCCTAGCAAAAAAGCGTTTATGGAGGTGGTGTTTGACCCTGACCGACTGGTGGCTCAAAAAGAGCACCGAGAGACCGCTATTGCCGATACTTACACCATGATTTTGCGGCCTCGTTTTGACCAGATATTTGAATCAGTTCACCGGTAAGCGGACTGTGTCAAAATAAGCAGATGGCTAAGCGACCGAACATTCTTTTGGTGACCCTAGATCAATGGCGAGGCGATTGTTTAAGTTCGGCTGGTCACCCCATGGTGCAAACTCCTCATTTGGATGCTTTTGCCGCTCAAGGGGTTCATTTTGGTGCTCATTATGCCCAAGCCACCCCGTGTGGGCCGAGCCGTGCTTCGCTCCTTACGGGGACTTATTTGCATACCAATCGAGTGGTTTTTAACGGCACCCCGTTGGACGCTGGTCTTACTAACTTGGCCTTAGAGGCTCGGGCGGGGGGTTACGACCCACAACTGTTTGGTTACACCGATACTACGGTTGATCCACGCACGGTCCCTGAAGGCGACCCGCTTTTGTCAAACTACGAGGGAGACCTCCCGGGTTTTACCGTGGCTTTGGGTTTACATGATGATCGCGCCGACTGGTACCTCTGGTTAGAGCAGCAGGGCTACGACATTGCTGACCGGGAGCGTTTTTTGCATCCCATTGATGAGCTTTTGCCGGAGGGCCGTGGGCCGAGTTGGCCGCCCACGGTTTTTGAAGCGGAAGAAACGGAAACCGCTTTTGTGGTGGATCGGGTTATTGAGCATTTGTCTGATTTACCTGAGCCTTGGTTCGTCCATGTTTCTATTTTGCGCCCGCATCCTCCGTGGACGGTTCCGGCCCCTTATAACGATTTGCATGATCCAGCGGAGGTTCCTGAAGTGATTCCGGTGGGTGATGACAGTCACCCGTTTCTTCAAGAGTTGTCTGCTTGGCATTTTGGTTTGGCCGTTGAGGATGATTTTGAGCGACGCCAGGTGCAGGCCACTTATTACGGCATGGTGGCGGAGGTTGATCATCAAATGGGCCGCTTGTTGGCTGCTCTGCAACCGGTGGAGGACCACACGGTGGTGGCCATTACTTCTGATCATGGTGAGTTGATGGGTGATCACGGGTTGTTTTCTAAGTTGGGTTTTCATGATCAGGCTTTTCATATCCCGTTGTTGTTGCGTTTGCCCGGGGTAAATGCTCAAGCCGGCTTGGTGGTCGAGGAGTTCACCGAAAACGTTGATGTGATGCCTACCTTGTTGGATCTCGCCGGCTTGCCTATCCCTGAGCAGTGTCAGGGGCATTCCTTGCGCCCGTTTTTAGAAAAAGGTCGGGCTGAAGGTTGGCGGACCGCTGTTCATTGGGAGTTTGATTTTCGGGTGTTTGCTCGCACCCTGGGCTTGCCGTTGGAGGACTGCCATCTGATGGTGGAGCGCACCCGCAGCCAAAAGTTGGTGTCTTTTAGCGGGTATCCCAACCTATTTTTTGACTTGACCGTCGACCCTGGCGAACAGCGCCCTTTGCTTGAACACCTGGAGTTGAGTAAAGCGGAAGCTTCTTTGGCCGCTTGGCGCCCATCCCCTATTTTTAGCGAACTGGTGAATCGACTGGCTACTCCTAAAGGCATGATTACCTTGAGGGACCCCGAGGGCGAGTTACCCGATTTCTAAAATGATTTTGCTGGCTTCCCCTGATTGCAAGGTGGCGAAAGCCTCTTGGTAATCGGTGAGGGCAAAACGGTGGCTGATGACTGGGGATACATCAAGACCTGAGTTGAGCATGGCTACTGCTTTGTACCAAGTGTCAAACATTTCTCGCCCGTAGATGCCCTTTATGGTGAGGCCCTTGAAGATGATTTGGTTGAGATCCATGGTGGCTGATTGGCTAAAGAGCCCCAGCAGGCCAACTTGTCCACCATGCACCGTGTGTTTGATGAGGTCAGCAAGGGCGGCCGGGCTGCCCGACATTTCGAGAGCGATGTCAAAGCCTTCGGCCATGTTGAGTTCACTCATGACGTCGCTCAGCGATTCTTTTGTGGGGTTGACGGTGCGGGTAGCTCCCATTTGTTGAGCGGTTTGGAGGCGCCGGTCTTGAAGGTCGGTGATGACAATGTGGCGGGCTCCGGCGTGGCGACATATTGCGGCGGCCATTTGGCCGATGGGTCCGGCGCCGGTGATGAGCACGTCTTCTCCTACTAAGTCAAAGGAGAGAGCGGTGTGTACTGCGTTGCCAAGGGGGTCCAAGATGGCGGCGGTTTCGTCGGAGATGCTGTCGGGTATGGGGTAGGCGTTGGTGGCGGGAATAGTCACGTATTCTGCGAAGCCCCCGTTGCGGTGTATGCCAACTCCTTGGGTGGCCCGGCAGAAGTGGTTGCGGCCGGCCCGGCAGTTGCGGCAGGTTCCGCACACGATGTGTCCTTCGCCGACTACTCGGGTGCCTATGGCGAGGCCCGTTACCTGGTTGCCGGTTTCTACAATCGTGCCCACAAATTCGTGGCCTACGGTGACCGGTGGGTCAATGTTTTCTTGCGCCCAGTTGTCCCATTGAAAAATATGGAGGTCGGTGCCGCAAATGGCGGCCAGGTTGACTTTTATTAAAACCTCGTGGGGTTCTGGCTGAGGTTTAGGCACTTCTTGAAGCCAGAGCCCGGGTTCGGAGTGAAGTTTTACTAAAGCTTTCATGCGGGAGGAGCCAAAATTTTGAGGTGCTGAGCGGCATCGACGAAAGCCGAGACCACTTGGTCAATGTCGGCGCTGCTATGAGCGGAGTTCATCTGGGTGCGTATGCGGGCCGTTCCGTGGGGGACTACTGGGTAAGAAAATGCCGTGACGTAAACCCCTTGCTCGAAGAGGTGGTTGGCTAGTGCTGCTGCTTGGGCAGCTTCACCGATCATGACGGGGATTATGGGGTGGCCCTGCCCGCTGAGGGTAAAACCGGCTTTGGTCATGGCGGTACGAAACTGTTGAGCATTGGCGTGGAGTTGTTGACGCAGTGGGTCTCCGTTGCGCACCAGAGTGAGCGCTGCTTGGGCGCCGCCGAGCAGCGCGGGGGCTAGAGCATTTGAAAACAGGTAGGGCCGGGCTCGTTGGCGCAAGAGGTCGGTGACGTTTTTTCGGGCGGCGATAAACCCGCCCATGCCGCCTCCTAGGGCTTTGCCGAGGGTGCTGCTGACAATGTCTATGCGGTCTACTACCCCGGCCAGAGCAGGGGTGCCGCGTCCGTCGGGGCCGAGGAGGCCGGTGGCGTGGCAGTCGTCAACCATGACGAGGGCCTGGTATTGGTCAGCGAGTTGGCAGATGCCGGCCAGGTCGGCGAGGTATCCATCCATTGAAAAAACGCCGTCGGTGACGATGAGTGTTTGGCCGGTCCCTTCTGTTTTTGCGTTTTGGAGTTGCTCTTCGAGATGGTTGAGGTCGCGAGTATTAAAGCGGTAGCGACGGGCTTTGCTGAGGCGGATGCCGTCAATTATTGAGGCGTGATTGAGGGAGTCGGAGATGATGGCATCGTCGGGGCCTAGCAGGGCTTCAAAGAGGGCTCCGTTGGCGTCAAAACAGGAGCCAAACAAGATGGTGTCTTCGGTCCCGAGATAGTTGGCGAGGTCGTGTTCAACTTCTCGGTGAAGGTCCAAGGTGCCGCAGATGAAACGCACCGAAGCCATGCCGAACCCGTATTTGGCTATGGCTTCAACGGCGGCCTGTTCAATGTCGGGGTGGCTGGCCAACCCGAGGTAGTTGTTAGCACAGAGGTTGAGTACCGGCCCGGCGTGGGCAACTGAAACGGTTCCGCCTTGCGGCGAGGTAATGGGGCGTTCGGTTTTCCAGAGGCCTTCTTGGCGGATATCGACTAGTTCTTGGTCAATGCGTTGGTAAAAGTTGGTACGACTCATGGTGTTCCTCCGGCCAGCACTACTAAGAGGGCGGTGGCGGTTGTTTTTCCTAAATTCCGAATGTGGTGGTTGAGGTCAGCGGGGTACCGACCGGTTGTTCCTTGGTCAAGGTATTGGGTGGCCTCCCCGGCTTCGATGGTGAGTTGGCCGCTTAAGACGGTGAGGTGCTCAATGGTGCCGGTGCTGTGGGGGGTTGAGGCGAGGTGCCCGTTGGGTTGAAAGGTGAGTTCGTACCATTCGGTTTTTCCGCTCAGGTCAGGGGGGCTCAAGATGCGCAAGGAGACACGATTTTCGTCGGCTTGTATAAGTGGAGTGCGGTCGGCGGAGGTTGTTTCGATGGAGTTTTTTGGCGGTTCAGCGGTTGGGGTGGTGAGGTCGCTGAAGTCAATATTTAAGGCTTGGGTGAGGTTCCAGAGGGTGGCGAAGGTGGGGTTTGTTTCGCTGCGTTCTATTTGGCTCACCATGGAGCGTGAAACACCACTGTGGGCGGCGAGGTCGTCAAGGGTCCATTTGAGTTCTTTACGGCGTTGCCGGAGGAGAGGGCCAGGGATTGGTGCTTCCGACATACCGGAGACTATATCCGTAATACTGGATAAAGGCTGCGCAAAAAAACCAGCGCAAGACACCTACTGGTCAGTTAAGCGGGATTTGACCCCACCCCTCTTCGTCCCGATGAGGCGCCTTGCGACCCGGGTTGGTGAGTTAGGAAGCCACCGGTTCGACGGTCAGCAAGCGACGTAAAGCCAGGGGGTCGATGGGCTTGACCTGCCATTGGTCTGCTTCGGCTTGCTTAGCTAAAAACACGTCAGCGTCTCGGTCCAACAATAAGACCACCCGCTGTGTGGGGATGCGTCCGGCTCGGCCTTCAAGGCGAAGATCCAAACAAGTGGCCATGCCGCCCATGTTGCCGATTTGTAGGTCGAGCACTACGACCGCTGGGTCGTGTTCAATGACCGCCGCACGCACGTCGGCTCCGGCTCGTACTCGTAACACTCGGTACGTTCCCCCGACCGCGGCATCAACTTCGCGGTGAATGTGGTCGGCTTCGGTGGCCAATAAAAGTACATTTTGAACGCCCATAGAAAAAGAGGGTAGCGGGCGAAAATGGACGCAGTTGCTTCGCGCGGTGCGCATTGGTCGTTAAGGGTCTACGATCTTCTTAGCAACAGCGTCTAAGAGTAGGAGGCCCCGGTGCTTGAAATTAATGTTGAACACCATGATGGTTACGTTTCGTGTCGCCCAGTAGGCGAACTTGATGCTTACACCGTGGCGCAATTCCGCGAGGCTCTCACCGAGCTAGCGGAGCACCGCTTTATTTTGATTGAACTCTCCGATGTCCCGTTTATGGATTCAGCCGGCCTGGGAGCGCTCATCGGCGGCATTCGCCGAGCTCGCGACAATGACGGTGATGTGGCCGTGGCTTGCAACCGAGAGGCCTTAACCCGTCTTCTGCACACCACCGGCTTTGACCGCATTGTGCCGGTGTGTGAAACCGTTGAAGAAGCGGTGGTAGCTCTCACCGATTCTGCCGGCCAATAAGCCGGGCTCATTGTTTATCGCCGTACGCTGGTAGGTACTAACTCGCCGCACTCTTGAGGTTTTTGTGACTCGTTCTTTACGTCTTTTTATTGTTTCGTTACTGGCTATAGCCGGTACTTGGATTTTAGTTGGTCCGGCACTGGCCCATAGCGAACACGAAGGCACCGAAGCACATGAACAGGTACCGTTTAATGATTTAACTAACGATCAACCCATGGTGGTTGATGTGGTTGAGCTCAGCGGTTTAATCGACCCAGTAATGGTCAACATGATGGCTGACACCTTGGCCAATGTGGATCCGACAAAAGTTTTAGCGGTTATTTTTCAAGTAAACAGCACCGGTTCGGTGGTTAGTAACGCCGATCTTTACGAGTTGGTGGTCCGCATTTCTGAAGCCAAGGTGCCCATTTCTTTTTGGGTCGGGCCTTCGGGAAGTCGAGCAACGGGCCCCATGGCACAACTGGCTGGTTTAGCCGATGATGTAGGCATTGCCCCCGGGGCGCGTTTGGGCGCTTTGGGCCCTTCAATATTGCCTGAAGGATGGGCAGAAACGCCCTTTGGGTTGCCGCTGGATACCGATTTGGTTACCGACACCGTGGGTTACGACGAAGCAGCCGAGCGGGGTATTGCCCGTCAGTCGCCGGTGCTTTTGGCCCAGTTGGTGGGCATAGATGGTTTTGAGGTGATTACCGATGAGACGGTGAGCCCGCCCACTTTGGAGCCAGTGACCCACACTCGTTTTCATAAACTTGATGTGGTGAGTGAGTTTTTCCACACGGTGGCGAGCCCGGCTGTGGCTTACTTGTTGTTGCTCATCGGTATGGGGTTGCTGGTTTTTGAGTTGTTCACGGCCGGCGTTGGGGTGGCTGGCGTTTTAGGGGCTAGTTGTTTTCTTTTAAGCACCTACGGCCTCGGTGTGTTGCCTACCCGTTGGTGGGGAGTAGCGCTTTTGGCGGTGGCCTTTTTGGGTTACGCCATTGATATTCAAACCGGGGTGCCGCGGGCCTGGACGGTCATTGGCACGGTTGCTTTAGTTTTGGGTTCGTTGTTTCTTTTTGACGGCACACCGATTTCGTGGATCACCTTGCTGTTTGGCATCGTGGGTGCGGCTACCGGTATGGCAGCGGGCATGCCGGCCATGGTGCGCACCCGTTTTTCTACGCCCACCATTGGTCGAGAGTGGATGATTGGCGAAATGGGCGAAGCCGTTGAGGCATTGGGCCCTAACGGGACGGTGACGGTGCGTGATGCAGTGTGGCGAGCGCGCACCAACCGAGCGACCCCTATCCCGGTGGGTGCCCCTATTCGGGTTGTCGGCATCGAAGGGCTTTGGTTAGAGGTTGAGCCTGAAGAAGGCGGTGCTCGAGATCACCGTGAGCGGTCAAAAAATACTCAGTAATCGCAAAAAGTGACTTTCTTGTATTTTTCTTGATTATTGGTGGTGGGTGCTCTAGTTTTTTCTTTCTGGCGAAAGGAACTTCCCATGGTGACGCACTATGAATCAGGCAGTTGGCAAGACAATGCGGGTTGCCGCGGGCCAAAATCTGACCAGTTTTTTCCGCCTATTAAAGGGGAACGACGCCAGGAGAAACGTGACCGTGAAGTAAGGGCCAAAAATATTTGTGCCCACTGTGTGGTGCTCGGCCAATGCTTAGATTACGCCTTAAGCGTTCGTGAAGTACACGGTATTTGGGGTGGCACCAGTGGCCCCGAACGCCGAATAATGATGGGGCTTAGCGCTTAGTTTTAACTTCTGGTAAGCGAGGCCCGGCGATACGAACGTCGCCTCGCCGCCGGGTTTTTCCGGTCCCGTCCAGGCAAGCAAGTAGCGGCAAAGCATGTTTACGAGTGTTTCCGGCTGCCTCACGAAAAGCCGACACGGTGAAACCCTCTGGGTGTTGTTGGAGCAACGCGGCTGCCAGTTGTGCCGCTTGGTCGATGGCTGTGGCGGCAAAAAATACGCCGTCTTGTTCCACCACATCGCCGCGACGCACTAACTCTCGCAACTCTCCTCGGTCTACCTGGTCAGGGGCTGGAGGGACAAAAGGGGCCGCGGCCAGCAAGGCCACAAAGGGGTGATCGGCTAACGGGTCAACAGCATCAGCGGGCACCAACCGGCCGGCTTCTTGGGTTACTTCGTCTAACAACCCGGCCGCGGCCCGGTCGTACTCACTAAGCGACGAGAGTTCTAGCCCTAATGGCCCGGCTTGTTCCAGAGCGCTCCGTACTCGTTCCAGAGTTTCGTGTAAGGCCACCGGATCAACAACCCAGTGGTCAACGTCGGCCGGTCGGCGTACACCGGTAAGTTTTTCCAACTCTTCTACGCTCACCCAACGGCGTTGTTTGATCACCCGGTCAACAGATTGGTCGGGTTGAGCGGTAGAAGCTTTTTCTTGAGGGTCAACGTCAAGCACCTGACCGCCTCCGATGGTTTCGGAGCGTCCGCTTTCTCGCAAAATAAATCGGTCACCGGGAAGCAAAGGCAAGGCTTCGGGTAAAAAGATACGCACGGAACCCATTTGCCCGGGGGTTAGCCCATCGGGGCCCAAAATACGCATGCGTACCGGGTGTTCGCCAGCCCCCAGATAAGCCACAAAGGCCCCTCGCCGAGACACCGGATGGCTTAAGGCAGCAAGCACCTGCAGTGAAGCATCGAACACCGTGGTGGTCCACCATTGGTTTTGGCGCACCAACACGTCGCCGCGCTTTACTTCATCATGGCTTACCCCCACCAAGTTCACTGCACAACGACTGCCGGGGCCTATGGAGGCATGTTCAGCATGATGACTTTGTAGAGACCTGACCCGCACCTCGCTTTCTTGGGGCAACAAAACGAGGTGGTCGTCGGCTTGCAGGGTGCCACCGGTCAAGGTGCCGGTTACTACGGTGCCGGCCCCTTTAGCGGCAAAAGCTCGGTCAACCCACAGACGGGGCCGGTTTTGGTCGGCCACTGCTGGGGTGGCCAGCAACAGAGCGTCTAAGGCGTGGCGAAGGTCATCTACCCCCACCCCGGTGAGCGCATCAACGGCGATAACCGGGGCGCCTTCTAAAAAAGTGCCCACTACTTGGTCTTCTATTTCGAGTTGCGCCAGCTCCACTAAATCAGGGTCGCAGAGCCCAACTTTAGTAAGGGCGATCACCCCATGGTTGAGCCCTAAGAGTTGGAGAATGCGTAAATGCTCTTCGGACTGTGGTTTCCACCCTTCGGTGGCTGCCACCACAAAGAGACAAGCTTCTACGGCACCTACCCCAGCCAACATGTTTTTAATAAACCGCACATGGCCGGGCACATCAACTAGCGACAGGATGGCGCCCGACGGTAATTCGGTTGAAGCAAAACCCAAATCAATGGTTAAACCGCGTGATTTTTCTTCGGCAAACCGATCGGGGTCGGTGCCGGTGAGCGCTTTAACTAAAGTTGACTTGCCATGGTCTACGTGACCGGCGGTGGCGACAACGTGCATTAGCCCACCAGGTTAGTGAGGGCGGTGGCCAGCACCTGATCATCATCGGGGTGCACGGTACGCAGGTCAAGCACCGTGGTTTGGTCTACCACCCGACCCATAATGGGGGGCTGGTTGCCTCGTAAGGCGGTGCTTAAATCACCGGGAAGCACTAGACCGGCTGAAGGAATTTCTACCCCGGGCAGGGTGCCGCCTCCGGGCATTGCAGAGGTTTTTGTGGCCCAGTCAGGGTTTATGGACTGGGCTCGGGCCATTAGCGACTCCGTTGACAGTGCGGCCATACGCCAAAAAGGAATATCGTCGCCGTTTCGTCCTAAGTAAGCCAAAGCCAGGTCTTCGAGAGCCGACAAAATAAGCGTCCCCGGGCGCAGGGCACGAGCGAGCGGGTGGGCGGCACAAGCGGCTACCAGGTCGGCTCGGCCAGCAATCACTCCTGCTTGGGGGCCGCCTAAAAGTTTGTCACCCGAGAAGGTCACCAAATCGGCACCGGCGGCCAGAGTTTGGCGGGCCGCTGGTTCGTTGGCTACCCAAGCAGGTGGACCATCGGCCAGCCACGGGCAGGCGGCGTCTAAAAGGCCGGAACCTATGTCGGCGATTACCGGCACCCCGAGGGTGGCCAGTTCGGCCACGCTGACTGCTTCGGTGAAGCCTTCGATGCGATAGTTGGATTGATGCACGCTCAGCGCCAGCACTGCTTTTTGTTTCGTGACGGCTTGAGAAAAGTCGCTGAGCCGGGTGCGGTTGGTGGTGCCGACCTCTATTAGTTGCGCCCCAGATTGGGCCATGACTTCGGGAATGCGAAAGCCGCCACCGATTTCTACTAACTCGCCGCGTGACACCGCTACCGGCTGGTTTTCGGCCAAAGCGGCTAAGACCAACAACACGGCTGAGGCACAGTTGTTGACCACCATGGCGGCTTCGGCTCCGCAAGATTGGGCCAGCAATCGGGGGGCTCGGTCTTGGCGAGAACCTCGTTGGCCGTCTTCGAGGTTTAGTTCAAGGTTGGTGTAGCGGGTGAGGTCGGTGGCGGTGCCCCAGGGAGCGCGCCCCATGTTGGTGTGCAAGAGCACCCCGGTGGCGTTGATGACCCCGGTGAGCAAACTTCGGGCCGTTATTTCGGCCAACTGACGGGCTCTTTCGACAACTTGGGCGGGGGTAGTTTCTGCGATGGCTGTTCGGGCGGCTTCCACCAACAACGGGTGCGGCAGGCCGGTATCGGCCAACGATCGGGCAACCCGATCAACAGAGGGTGGGTGTTCTTCTGTCATGAAACCTTGAGGATACGACGAAACCGACAAGGTCTGCCCTTCGGGGGGCTCTACTATGGCTACATGTTGTTTTCGTTACTCATTATTTTGTTTTTGGCCATCCCCTTTGTTGAGCTCTGGGTGCTGCTACAAGTAGCTGATTCAGCGGGTTTAGGTAACACTATTTTCTTGTTGGCTTTGGTCAGCATCGTGGGGGCATGGTTGGTGCGCCGTGAAGGGCTCGGGGTGCTGCGGCGGGCTCAAAAAGAATTGGCCGAAGGCAACCTTCCGGGCCGCCAATTGGTTGATGGCCTTTTGGTGTTGTTCGGTGGGGCGCTCATGTTGACCCCCGGGTTTTTTACCGATGCTTTGGGGTTCACCATGTTGTTTCCACCCACCCGGTTTTTTTATCGGGCCATCTTGAGCCGGCGTTTGCTGCGTCGAGCAGGAGGGTCTATGGGTGAGACAACCGGAGGCGTGCAGTGGGTGTATTCCGAGCGCCATGATGAACCGCTGGAAGTGCGAGAAATCAAAAACCCTGAAACCAAAGGTTAAAGCCCGGCTTCATCTAACGCTGCGCTGGCGGCATCGAGCAGCCGGGCGCTACACCCTGCCATGTCGAGCGGCGGTGCTGCCTCAGTAACCAAAAGTTCCACGATGGCTTGGTAGGCCTCAGCGGCCGGTCCGGCACCTAAGGCCACCGGTTGGCCGGTGTCGCCACCGGAGGCCACAGAGGCATCTAAGGGGATGCTGCCTAAAAGTGGCGCCCCAATGTCTTCTGCTAACGCCGAGCCGCCGCCCACGCCAAACAGTGCATGGTGTCGCCCATCGTCGGTTATGTAAGCGCTCATGTTTTCTATAACTCCGACCACTCGCAGGTAGTTGGCTCGCCCCATGTTGGCCACTCGTACCGCTACTTTTTGGGCCGCTAAGGCCGGGGTGGTCACCACGATCATTTCGGCTCGGGGCAGCATTTTAGCTAAACCCATTTGTACGTCTCCGGTGCCGGGCGGCATGTCAATAAGCAGGTAGTCAAGTGCGCCCCAGGTGACGTCTTGGCAAAAGTGTTGGACGGCCCGATTCAACATGAGGCCTCGCCACATGAGAGCGGTTTCTTCGTTGTCTACTAAGAACCCCATAGAAACAATTTTTATGCGCCCGTCACCACAGGGCAGTTCTTGCGGGGTGATTTGGCCTTTTTCGGCGTTGGCTTCGAGGCGGCCTTCGGCACCCAGCATGCGGGGCACCGAGTAGCCCCAAATGTCGGCGTCCATAACCCCCACGGTGAAGCCTCGGTGGGCTAACGAGGCAGCCAAGTTGACGGTGACCGAAGATTTTCCTACCCCGCCTTTTCCGGAGGCCACCATAAGGACCCGGCAGGTAATGGGTATTTCGGTGTCTGGGGCATCTTGGGCGACGTTCCAGCGGGCTTTGGCCATGGCGGCAGCTTTTTCTTCGGCGTTCAGTTCGGCCCAAGTAAAACGCACCCGGGTTACTCCCGGAAGGTCAATCACTCGGGCTCGAGCGTCGCGCTGAATTTGGGAACGCAACGGGCAGCCAGAAGTGGTGAGGGCGATGGTGATGTTGACTTCACCTTGCGGCGACACGGTGACTTGGCGAGCCATGCCGAGGTCAACGATGTCGCTCCCTAACTCGGGGTCGATTACCCCACGAAGCAAACCCATGATTTCTTCAGGAGTTGGAAGAGTGGCCACCGGTGAAGCCTAGAACGCAAAGCGAGCGTGAACAAGATGTGCTGGATAAATCCTTTTAAGTGGCTACACTTTGGCTACTGGAGAATTTGGCTCCAGAGGATCGCCTGAGGAGGCCGACCGATGATTACTTTGACCGAAAGTGCAACAACCAAAGTGGGCGAGTTGTTGGCCACCGAAGACGAAGAAGGCTTGGCCCTGCGGGTAGCTGCCAAACCGGGCGGTTGTTCAGGACCCAGTTACGAAATGTTTTTCGACACCGACCAAGCAACCGACGACCTTGAAGAGGCCTACGGGACGGTGCGAGTAGTCGTTGACCCAGCCAGCGCCGAACTTTTGGTAGGAGCGGTTTTGGATTATCAAGAGGGTCTTGAACAATCAGGGTTTTCTATCAACAACCCGGATGCTTCTCATAGTTGCGGTTGCGGAAAAAACTAGGTTAGACAGCGGTAGCCAAAGCGGCGGTTACCTCACGTTGGTCCATAGTTAAATGAACAACTTCGGTGATGGTGCCTTGCGCATTGGCCACATAAAGGCTGGGCTCAAAAGGCAAACCTAAAGCATCGATTACTGGTGCGGTAGTAAAGTCATTGTTGTTTGGCCCTACATAAACTTCGGCGTGAATTACCGACCAGTCGTGTTCTTGCAAAGCGATAGCGGCGATGAGTACTTCCACTGCTGGGCCGCAAACATCGCTTTGGCAAAAGCCGGGAGTAGATACTAAAACTGCGATTGGCCGAGATTGCTTTAAGGCTTCGGTGACCGAGAGTTGATGAAAAGGGCAGGGCTCTTCGAAACGGCTACACACGGGTTCGATGCCTTGCGGGTTGATCATGGTGGGTGTCTCAATGGGTGGGAGTTGTTCCCCCACAAGAAGCATTGGCAGGTCTCCGGGTTCTTTTACTTTAAAGAGATGGGTGGCTGTTGATCCGTTCAAAGTGACCGTGTAAACCCCGACGGTCGGTGGAGTAAAAATGAGAGGGTAATAAGGGGTGGAGCCTGGTTCGCCGTGCCGGTTAATGGTGAGGGGTCCCAATGTTGCCCCCTCGTGTTCGATGATCAACTCAATGCTGTCAGGAACGTTTTCAGTAATTGGCCATCCGTCGCTTCCTTGCAACACGTAAGGGGCGCGCTGAGGGCTCCCAATGGCCATTATTGTTGATGAGTTGTATCCGTCAGGGAACCGAGCGCCTAACCCGTAACCGGTGGGCTCTTTTGCCAAGGTGGTGGTGCTGGCTAGGGGAAGCGTTGAGGTACTTCCGCAACTTGCCAGCACGGCGGTTCCGGTGACCCCGGCGAGCCCTAAGAGCATGCGACGGCGGGTAAGCGAAGAGCGAAGATACACGATGCGAGTGTAATGGGGGGATTTGTTGCGTTGACAACGGCACACTCTTGTTTATGAATGCACCCCCTTTGCTTTCGCTACGTATTGATGGTTCAAGCGTTGAGGTGCCAGACATTGGGTTGACCCTGTTGGAGGTGCTGCGTGATCACTGCGGAAACACCACCGTAAAAGATGGGTGCAGTCCTCAAGGCCAATGCGGGTGCTGTACGGTGCTCGTTGATGGCCAAGCCCGGGTGGCTTGCGTAACCCCGGCCCGGCGAGTGGTCGGCCGAGAGATCACCACCCTGACGGGACTGCCAGAAGAAACTCGTCAAGGTTGGACCGAGGCTCTGTGCGCTACCGGCGGCACACAGTGCGGGTTTTGTACCCCGGGTATCATTATGCGTTTTGCCGACCTGCAGTCCCGTGACGAAACGGACCCCGACCGGGTGGCGCGTTCGCTTCACGCCCACCTTTGTCGTTGCACGGGTTGGCAGACCATTACTGAATCTTGGGTGGCTTTTGGTCAAGACCACCCGGTGAGCGACCCTGGCTTGGCCACCCAACGCGCTTCCCTAGAGGGCGGAACGCCACAAGCGGTGGGGCCCGAGGTGGCCGCTGGTCAAGGCGGTTTTTCTGCCGATACGGCCCCCGATGATTGTTTAGTGGCGGTCCCTGATGGCCAAGGTGGCTGGCTGGTGGCTGAGTCGTTAACCGAAGCCCGACGTCAAGCAGGCCAGATACAAGGGCGCCGCACCACCGTGGAGTCCCAACCTCCTTTAGCGGTTCCTCCGGGGGACTGGGCGGCCACCTTGCAGACCTCTTGGGTGGACCCGGCCTATTTAGAAACCGATGCTTCATGGTGTGCGCCAGGTGGTGAGCCGTCGTCGCCGGTAACTAATGGCGGCGCATTCGGGGCCAAGTTGGATTCCCCCGTACGGCAAGCCGCTCGCCAATTAGCGGACCTCCATGGCCGCCCGGTGTTGGTGCAACTCAGCCGAGAAGACGCAGTTCGCATGGGCAGCAAGCGCCCCCCGTTGGCTGCTGGCCTCAACGCCGATGGGCAAGGAAGAGTGCGGGTGGCTCGCACTCCTGGCATCACCGAGGCCATAAATGCGATTGCTCCCGGCCTGCAAGTAGAAGAGGTAGACCTTAAAGGGCCACCAACCTCAGCGGATCTCCGCGCTGCTGGATGGGCCGAAGCGGTAGCCCTTTTGGCTGCGGCAACCGGGTCGTTGTCTCCGGTGGTTGCCCCCAACGGTGCGGTAGCTTCGGCCACGGTTTCCGCAGAAGAAATTTCGTTAACCGTGCGCTGCGGTGACCCGTTAGATGCGGTTGTTTTGCGTTCCTATTGCATAGGGGCCGCCCACATGGCGTGGAGTTGGGTGACTTCTGAATCGTTAAGCGTAGATGCCGAGGGTCAAGTACATGACCTCACGGTGCGGTCTTTTGGTGTGGTGCGGGCCACTGAAATGCCTCACGTTTCGGTAACTATCGAACCAGATACTGGTCCACCAGTAAATGGGTCCGATGCAGTGTTCGCTGCGGTAGCGGCGGCGGTATGGTTGCATTTGGGCACCCCTTCTCGGTGGCCTACCGGATTACCTAACTAGGAGCATTAATGTCGAAACCTGTTGGCCCTTATACCCCGATTATGCGTGCCGGTGATTTATTGATCACCAGCGGCCAAATAGGTATTGCGGATGGTGCTTTGGTTGAAGGCGGCATGACTGCTCAGCTAAACCAGGCTTTAGAAAACCTTGAACAGGTACTGGCCACGGCCGGAGCCACCATGGCCGATGTGGTCAAAACCACCGTATTTTTGGTGGATATGGCCGACTACGCCGTCATGAACGATTTGTACTGTGCGGCTTTTGGCGACCATCGCCCGGCTCGTTCTGCTGTGGCGGTTGCTGCCTTGCCGTTGGGTGCGCAAGTAGAGATTGAAGCGCAGGCTTACTTGGGTTAGCCCCGAGGTTCGCTTCATGGTCTTTTTCGTGGCAGACTGCAACCATGATTGGCGCAATAATTATGATCGTGTTGTTAGTGGTGGTTATCCCCGTGGGGGTATTGATGAGTGGCGCTTTAGGGGCGGCAGTTATCGGCGGTAAGTTAAAAAATACCGTAGATGCCGACCACGAGGGGTCAGAGCTACTTGCGGTTAGTGAAGCCAACCCTTACCAGGGCCCGACCGAGGGTTAGTTAAAGCCCCCAGCGGGATTGCCCAAACCGGTAACCCACGCTGCGCACTGTTTGAATCAAGTTGGCGTGTTCTTCGCTGAGTTTCGCTCGCAGACGACGTACGTGCACGTCGACGGTGCGGGCACCACCAAAGTAGTCGTAGCCCCATACTTCGCTGAGTAGCGTTTCGCGGGTAAAGACTTTGCCGGGGCGCGAGGTTAAGAACTTCAAGAGTTCGTATTCCATGTAGGTCAGGTCAAGCGGCCGTCCGTCTAGGGCTGCTTGGTAGGTTTCGGTGTTGAGGGTAAGGGGGCCGTACTCAATGAGTTCGGGGCGGGTGCCTCGGCCAGTGCGCCAAAAAAGGTGTTGTAGGCGGGCTTGGAGTTCTTCGGGCCGCAGCGGGGTTAAAATAAAATCGTCAAAGAGTTCGTCGCGCCAAGCGAGGTCGCCGAGTTGGGTTGCCTTAACCAGGAACAACACAGGTTTTAGCGGGTTGTCGCCTTGGCGTAGGTTCCGGCAAAAACTTAAGGCGGCCGACAGGTCGGTGTCGGCGGCAATTATTGCCCCGGCCCAGCCTTCGTTGGGTTCGGCGGTTAAGGCCTGTTCGTAGTTGGCCACCGGCTTCCAAGCCCACGAGCCCATGTCGAGAGCTTGGGTCAGTTCAGGCGGCGGCGGGTTGCCGAAAACGAGGAGTGGTTCCATGAGAGCAGCCCGCTACCAAGACGGGAGGTACCGCTCCAATTCAAAGGGGGTCACTTGCTGTTGGTAGTGGTCCCATTCGGCGCGTTTGTTGCGCAGGAACCATTCAAAAATGTGGTCCCCTAAAGCTTCACGCATCAAAGTAGAATCTTCCATTTCATCGAGGGCTTCATGCAGGCTGGCGGGTAGCCGGTTAACCCCGAGGTCTCGTTGTTCGTTGCGGGTCAGGTTGTACAAGTTGGCGGTTGCTTCTTCGGGCAGGGACAAGTTTTGTTCGATGCCTCGAAGGCCGGCGGCTAGGAGAACTGAGAAAGCCAGGTAGGGGTTGCATGCCGGGTCAAGGGCCCGGTATTCCACTCGGGCAGAATCGGGTTTGCCTGGTTTGGTGATGGGTACACGAATTAATGCCGACCGGTTGTTGCGGGCCCATGAGACGTAGCGGGGGGCTTCGTGGCCTTCGTTAATGCGTTTATATGAGTTTATGAGTTGGTTGGTTACGGCCGATATTTCTCGGGCGTGGTGTAAAAGGCCGGCGATGAAACTATGTGCGGTGGGTGAAAGCCCGTCTGCGGCGTCGGGGTCGTGAAAAGCGTTTACGTCATTTCGGAACAGCGAAAGATGAGTATGCATGCCCGAGCCCTGAACACCATTGAGAGGCTTGGGCATGAACGTGGCATAGACCCCACTTTCCATAGCAATTTTTTTTACGGCCAACCGGAGGGTCATGATGGAGTCGGCCATGTTCATGGCATCGGTGTATTGCAGGTCTATTTCGTGTTGGCTGGGGCTGTCTTCGTGGAATGAATATTCCACGGGGATGGAGAGCGCTTCGAGCATATGCAAGGTGCGTTTGCGGAGGTCTGAAGAAACGTCGGCCGTGGTGAGGTCAAAGTAGGAAGCCTGGTCGAGGGGTTGTGGCGGGGCGGAGGGGTCGTTGTTGGCGAAGTAAAAGAACTCAACTTCGGGGGCGCAAAACATTTCGAAGCCAGCGGCTCGGGCTTTTTCTACGTTGCGGCGTAGCACCTGTCGAGGGTCGCCGGCAAAGGGGGTGCCGTCAAGGTTAGTGATGTCGCAAAAAACGGTGCCGGAGGGTTCGTTTTCGTTGGACCAAGGCAAGAGTTCAAAGGTTGAGGCGTCGGGGCGAGCGAGCACGTCGCTTTCTTGTATGCGGCTAAACCCGTCAATGGCCGATCCGTCAAATTGGAGGCCTTCGTCGAATATGGCTTCTAACTCGGCGGGGGAGATAGCCACTGACTTGTGTTGGCCCAGCACATCGGTAAACCAAAGTCGGATTAAACGTACCCCGCGCTCTTCTACGGTGCGTAATACGTAGTCCTGTTGTTGGCTGCGTCGAGAAGGTTTTTCGGTTTCCACTCCTCCAGCATGGAGGAAAAATATCGGTTCGCGCCAATTGATTTCAAATCGTTCATCTTCTGTTCACAATTGTGCAACAAAAAGGAAACTCCGACAAGCCATGATGATGGCTGCTTGGCATAATCTGTTGGGTGATTCACCCGTCTTTTGGCGGGAACGAGTAAGTTTCTATTAACACTAAATGGAAGAGATGATTTATATGGCAATGCGGGCTGAATATATTTGGATTGACGGCACTAAGCCGCTTCCTTACGTGCGATCGAAAACAAAGATTGTTCCCGACGGCACGACTGAGTTCTCTATTTGGGGCTTTGATGGTTCCAGCACCAATCAGGCGCCGGGCGACAATTCGGACTGCGTGCTGCGTCCGGTGTTTGTTTGTCCGGATCCCATTCGAGGCGGTAACGATGTTTTGGTGCTTTGCGATGTGTGTTTGCCTGATGGCAACATGACGCCGCACCCCACCAACACGCGGGCTGCTTGTGTTGCTGCTTACGAGAAGTACGGCGATCAAGAACCGATTTTCGGTATCGAACAGGAGTACACCTTTTTCCAAGAGGGTCGCCCTTTGGGTTGGCCTGTTGAGGGTTACCCCGCACCGCAGGGTCCTTATTACTGTGGCGTGGGTTCTATTGAAATTGCTGGACGCGACATTGTTGAAGCACACACCACGGCCTGCATGAACGCTGGTTTAACCATTTCGGGCACCAACGCCGAGGTCATGTTGGGCCAATGGGAATTCCAAATTGGTCCACTCGACACGGTGCGCGCCGCTGATGAAATTTGGGTTGCTCGCTACTTGTTGTACCGCATTGCCGAAGATTTCGGTGTGGATGCTTCGGTAGATGCCAAACCAGTTCGTGGCGACTGGAACGGCGCCGGTGCGCACACCAACTTTTCTACTAAAGCGATGCGTGAGGGTTACGAACCGATAATTACGGCTTGTGAAGCATTGGGGGCGGAAGGTAAAATTGCTGAGCATTTGGCTGGTTACGGCACGGGTTCCGAAGAACGCCTTACTGGCTATCACGAGACGCAACGCTTTGATGAGTACAGCTACGGGGTTTCTGATCGCGGCGCTTCGGTGCGTATTCCTTGGCAAGTCCATTTGGATCAAAAGGGTTACATCGAGGATCGTCGCCCCAACGCCAACATGGACCCTTACGTGGTCAACCGGTTGATCACCAACACGTGTTGTGAAGCTTTGGCTTAGTCCGTTTGTTTCTTGCGAGGCCCCGGGGTTTTCCCCGGGGTTTTGCGGTTTCTGGGCGGAGGTTATTTCTCTGGTTCTCTAACAAAGCACTAACACAGCGCTCTTATGGTGTTCACCAAGCACAGAGATGATGTGGTTGTTC